>JBDTUL010000338.1:0-7007 GCA_040007735.1 Gammaproteobacteria bacterium
CCCTTCGCACCCTTCGTATTGACACACGCACGAATGGGCCCGAATGCCTCGTCCAGCGGTTTGCCTGGATTGTCGAGACAGGAATGCACCAGCCCTATAAATGAAACCTTGGGGGTGGCCAGCGTATTGCCAACCGGTGTTTTGCAACAGCTGGTGTACCAGCGGACCAGTCCTTTCTGCGTCAGGCGCATGCACGCCAGCGCTTCGATGCCCTGGGTGAAGGTGATGTTTCGCGGCAGCACTTGAACAATGTCCGATCCGCCGCGTTCGTCCAACACGTCGTCCGCGCGCCCCAGGAAATGCGCGAAGGCCTGACAATCCTTGCAATAGCAGATGACGCGGTGGGCACCTCGCGGATTCTCAACGGCTCCCTTGACGGTACCGCACCGACATTGCAACGGATGACTCATGGCTACGTCTCACGGGCCGCGTTGGCACGCACTTCGAACATTTAGCAGACATGCGCCCAAAGCGCCAGTCGGCGCACACCGCGACCCGAGAACGATCGCAATCCGGTGTTGGACGGGAAGATCACGATCGCTCCGCTGTAAGTAACAGTCCGAACATCTACGCGCCCGCTCCGGAATAGTACTGAAGCGCTCCGGGCCGGCAGATGGTTCTATCGGGTCATGGCAAACACAGGAGCAGTGGCATGAACGTCGGACAGGTCTGCCGGCACAAAGTGGTGACGATCGGCGCTTCGGACGATCTCGCGGCCGCGGCGCGCCTCATGAGGGAGCACCACATTGGCTACCTCGTCGTGGTGGAACCCGCGGCGCAGGAAGGAGAAGTCTTGCCGATCGGCGTGCTCACCGATCGTGATATCGTCGTTGCAGTGGTCGCCAAGGAAGTGGCCCCGCGAACCGTGAGCGTGGGCGATGTGATGACACGCAAGCTAACCGTCGCCCTGCAGGAAGATTGCGTCGGGGATGCGCTCCAGGAGATGCGCAGGATTGGGGTCAGGAGACTGCCCGTCGTCGGTGCATACGGGCACCTGCACGGCGTGCTCTCGTTGGACGACATTCTGCTGAGAATGGCTGACGACTTCGGCGGCGCGGCTGGAGCCATTCGCAAGGAGCTCGCGCGAGAAACTACCCAGCGTCCCTGAAACCACTTCCTGCCGCAGTCGCTTCCGCCAGCGCGGCGCCGGATTGCATTGCCGCCGTAGCGTAGTACGCTCATGCGTCTTGCCCGGAGGACGATGCGGATGCTGACGGCCGAACTCGTGCGCAGCGTGCTGGAGTCAGCGCCGGACGCCATGATCATCATCGACGCGTCCGGGTCCATCCTGTTTGTGAATCATCAGGTCACCGCGCTGTTCGGTTACAACCGCGAGCAGGTCATCACCCGAAGCGTCGACATGCTGCTGCCCGAGCGGTTCCGCGAACGGCACGTTTCCCATCGCCGCAACTACATCGAAGCCGGGCGCACGCGCCCGATGGGCATCGGCCTCGAGCTGTTCGCCCAACGCAAGGATGGCTCGGAGTTTCCGGTCGAGATCAGCCTAAGCCCCATTCGAGATGGCGAGACGCTGTTGGTTGCCGCTGCCATTCGCGACGTGACCGATCGAAAGCGAGTGGAGCGGGAACTCGAGGAAACGCGTGCGGAGGCGGATCGCGCCAACCTCGCCAAGAGCCGCTTCCTCGCAACCGCCAGCCACGACCTGCGCCAGCCCCTGCAGTCCCTCGGCTTGCTGAACGGCACGCTTCGGCGGCTCGTCTCGGATGACGACGCGCTCGAGGCGCTCGACCAGCAGGCTCTGGCGATCAGCGCGATGTCGCGGCTGCTCAATGCCCTGCTCGACATCAGCAAGCTCGAGTCCGGCGCCATCAAGCCCGATATCACCGACTTCGACGTCGCGAACCTGCTAGAGGAGCTGCGCGCCGAGTTTGCCAGCCTGGCCCAGAGCAAAGGGCTCGAGCTGGCCGTCGAACCTTCGACAGACACCGTTCGCTCCGACCCTTCGCTGGTGGGGCAGATACTGCGCAACCTCGTCTCGAACGCAATCAAGTACACCCAGCGAGGCGTCGTTCGCCTGGCGTGCCGGCGTGAGTCCGATGCGGTGCGCATAGAGGTTCGCGACAGCGGCATCGGAATCTCCAAAGACCAGCTGTCGAGTATCTACGATGAGTTCTACCAGATCGGCGTTGCGGCCAATAGCACGCGGGACGGCTACGGCCTCGGCCTGAGCATCGTGCATCGGCTCGTCCGGCTGCTCCATGCGCAGATCGATGTCGAATCTCAACCTGGCGTGGGTTCGACGTTCTCCCTGGCGCTGCCCGCCGGGTCATCGGTTCCGCCAAACATCCGGGAACGGCCCACCCTTCCGCGTCCCCCGGCAACGGTGCAACCTCGCGTGCAGCCGCATGTGCTGCTGGTAGAAGACGATCGGGGAGTGCGCAACGCCACCCGCGTTTTCCTGAAAGTGGAAGGCTATCGAGTCACCGCAGCAGCATCGCTGGATGAAGCCGTGCGAAGCGTGCAAGAGATGCACGACATCGACATCATCGTGACCGACTACCATCTTGGCGAAGGTGCAACGGGCACGGATGTCATCGCGTCGATCCGAAAGGTGCTGGGCCGGGAAACGAAAGCGGTTCTCGTGACGGGCGACACCTCCTCGGCCATACGGGACCTGGAGTGTAATGCCCTCCTGCGCATCACCAGCAAGCCGATCAATGCAGACGAGCTCGCTGGGTTGATAAAAGAGCTGCTCGCTTCCTGAGATCGCCGGTCAGTTTCGCGTCCTGCTCGTAGATATCGTCGAAGAACAGCGTCTCGCCCGACTCCGTCGCAAGCGCGGTTCCATACAGAATAAAGACGCGGATGGGTTTCACGAGCTGCACCCTCACAGGCCTTGCGCCCTCGAGCGCCGCGGCGAGACGCTGCTGCGTCCAGCTCGGGTCGTCTCGCATCACGTGCGCCAGCAGCGCCATGGGATCCGAGACCCGGATGCAGCCATGGCTGAATGCGCGCCGGCTCTTGTTGAACAGCGATCGCGCTGGCGTGTCGTGCAGATACACGTTGTGGCGGTTCGGAAAGATGAACTTCACGTCCCCCAGCGCGTTCTTCGGACCCGGCTTCTGCCGCAACCGCAACTCGCCCCGCGCAAGGCGCTCTACATTTTCCTGGGTGGGTGCCATTACGAGAGCATCGTCACTATCGCCGCGCACGATCTCATAGCCACCCTGCGCAACCGATTCTGCGTCTGCCTGGATCCCCGGCAGCAGCTCTTTCAGCAGGATGCTCCGTGGCACATCCCAATAAGGGTGAATGACGACGTACTTCATGTCCGCCGAGAACACGGGAGTGCGGCGCGCCTTGAAGGCAGACCCGACGATCACGTTCATCTGCAGGATGTCCGACGCGGAGTCCTGCGTCGTGCGAAAGGCAAACAGGCGGAACTGGGGAATGTTCACGATGATCGGCGGTGAATCGAGACGCGGCAGCCAGCGAACCCGCTCCAGCGACAGCACGATCTTCTGAACGCGTGTGTCGCCCGGTGCCGCGAGCGCACGATACTGAGCCAACGCCGACTTCAACAGCCGATAGTGTTGAAGCTGCGGCTCGAGCGCATCGAGCGCCGCGCCGACATTTTCCGAGGCAGCGAGCGAGGCGACCGCCGCCGCTGCGTCGAAGGGCGTCCGGGGGACATCGAGTTCATAGCCCACGCTCCGGGGGCTGATGCGCCCTTCATGAAGATCGGTAGCGATGCGTGCTGCCGCGACACTCAACGCCACATCGAGACGCCCGATCGCATCTGCGGGCGTGTTTGAAAACGTCGGCGCAATCGAAGCGATCTCCGCCAGGCGTCGCCGGAGGCTCGGTTCATCGTAGTCCGACACCAACAGTCCGCGGCTTTCGGCGGCGCCCAGTTCCCGAAGCAAACCCGCCCCCGCGGCGCTCAGGTGACCTTGCGAGAACCAGATCGGCGCGTAAGCCTGTGCGGAGTACAGCGCATCGATCTCAGGGGATTCAGCCGCCGCCGCGGCAACCGAAGGCACCGACAGGAGAGCAAGCGCTACCGCCGTCAGGAACACAGGCACTTATTCTTTGCGCTGAACCGAACGCAGGAAGGTGACCAGCCGTTCGACTTTCTCGGTAGCCTCGCGATGCGCCACTTCGTCGTCGGAGGCGTCGCCGAAGAACTCGTAGCCCCACACGGGCATGTGACGCGGTCCATGCGTTCGCAGGTCCGCCTGGCCATCGATGATTTTGTAGATTTCGTCATCCGGGAACACGCCGCCCCGCCGCGCGGCAAGCAGCGTGAGATCGGGCACGGGTACCTTGAGGAACTGCGCGACAGGACCATTGCCTCGCGCATCCAGCCCATGGCAGCCCGAGCAGGACACCTGATAGAGCCGCTTGCCGGGAACGCGAGCCGCCTCAGAGTGCGCGCTGCCCAGGCTGAAAGAGAACAACGCAAGACCGGCAACGATCACCAGCAACGCGCGAGCAGCGGTCACGGCCAACGGCTTCAACCCGTCGCCGCGCGTCGCGGCACTTTGACCGGGCAGGCGTAGGATTCGGGTTTGACGAGCACGAAGTCGCATTCGAGCGAATCGACCAGCCGCGTGGTCAGTGTGCCCATGAGCGCCGAGATGCCGCGCCTTCGAGTAAGCGCACCTAACACGATGACGTCGTAGTCCTGCCGGGCCGCGAATGCAGGCAAGGTGACTTCCGCTTCTCCCTGCAACACATGCAACCGCTCCTCGCCGACTCTGAACTCATGAACCAACCTGCTGAGTGACTCGGCGTTCGTCTTGTGAGAGTCATGGCCAGCGCCCGCGACGTCGCTGAAGACCACATCCAGGCTGGCGCGACAGCCCTGAGCCAGATACCCCGAGGTGTGGAGGATCGACCGCGCCAGCCCCGCGCCCTCGCGCTCCGACACATCGATCGCCGCTGCGAAAGACGGCTGGGCGGCCCAGGGCCGCCCGCGGGTGAGCATGAGTGGCGCCGGGCAGGTTCGCGCAAGCTGCCAGTCATTCGCGTCGAGCGTGAAGCGCTGCAGGGGGTGGTGACCGGCCGCACTCTTGATGACGAGGTCGGGCTTCATCTCCAGCACTCGCCGGACCACCGCCTCATACAGCGGGCTGCTCGAAGCCACGTGCGTGGATATCTGCACATCGTCGGCCAGCGAGGTCCGCATGGCATGCAGGTAGCGCTCACCTCGAACAAGGCAGCCGCGGAGCGCCTCCTCCGTGCCTTTCGGGTCGTAGGTGTGCCGCAGGATGAAAGCCTGTTCGGAATCGCACAGGAACAACTCCAGCCGCGCGCCGAAATGGCGAGCCAGAACCATCGCCTTGGCCACCACATGGCGGGTCTCATCCACCGGATCGATCACAACCAGAATTGATGTCAGTTTTTCCACGCCCGGCCGCTCCACGCCTGTGTGACGAATCCTCCCCCATGCGCCGCGGTGGCGGAATGCGCGCGGCTCCTTAGCGACTCGTGGAAAGTGCGTAACCCCGGAGCGCCGGACTCGGCGATACTGCAGCGATGCCCTCCAGAGACCTTCAGGCGGTGATGGACGCCGCAGTCGACGCGATCATCCTGATCGACCACCGCGGCGCCGTCACCGCATTCAACCGCTCGGCGGGGCGGTTGTTCGGCTACCAGCCCGATGAGGTCATCGGTCGAAACGTGAAGATGCTCATGCCCGAGCCCTACCACAGCGCCCACGACGACTACCTGGAGCGCTATGAGGCCAGCGGCATCCCGCACATCATCGGCGTCGGGCGCGAAGTGGACGTCCGCCGCAAGGATGGCACCACCTTCCCGGCTTTCCTGTCCGTCGGCCGCGTCGCCGACACGGACCCGCCGCGCTTCGTCGGCTTCGTGCGCGACGTCACCACCGAGCGGCAGGCTCTCGCCACGATCCAGGCTGAGCGCGACCGCGCGACAGCCCGGCAGAGCGAGGAACAGGAAGCGCGGCGATTGCACGAGAGACTGACGCACGTAGCGCGCATGGCCACGATGGGCGAAATGGCGGGCGGCATTGCCCATGAGCTCAACCAGCCGCTGAGCGCCATCGCCACCTATGCTCGCGCGTGCCAGCGTTTTCTCGATGCCGGGATGCCGGAGGAGCCGGAGCTGCGCGCCTCCTTGCACGAAATCGGAGAAGAAGCCCTGCGCGCGGGAGAGATCATCCGACGCCTGCGTCAGCTGGTGAACACAGGCAACAGCGAGCGCGTCGATACCGATCTCAACGAGATCATTCTGGATCTTGCCGTGCTCGTGCAGGCCGACGCACGCGGCCATAGAACCGAGGTCACGCTGGATCTCGAGCCCGGCCTGCCGCGCATCTGCGTCGACAGCGTGCAGTTCCAGCAGATGATCCTGAGCCTCGTGCACAACGCCATCGAAGCGACCGAAGCCAATGCCCCCGAGCCACGCCGGATCGCCATTCAAACACGCCGGCTGCCCTCCCGCGAGATCGAGCTCAGCGTCAGCGACAATGGCCCGGGCCTGACCGCCGCGATGAGCGAGCGGCTTTTCATTCCGTTCGCGACCACCAAGCCCGCCGGCACCGGCCTGGGCCTCGTCATCAGCCGAACGATCGTCCAGGCGCATGGCGGGAGCATCGGGCACCGGATGGCGACTCCGCACGGGGCGTGTTTCTATGTTCGGATTCCGCTGGCAGAGGAGCAGGCATGAAAGAAACGGCACCGACGGTCTACATCGTCGACGACGACAACGGCGTACGGTCCTCCATCCGGGTGCTGATGAAATCGGTGGGGCTGCCTGCGGCGCCCTTCGCCTCCGCGAAGGAATTTCTCGCCGGCTACCACACGAGCCAGGCCGGGTGCCTGGTGCTCGACATCCGCATGCCCGGCATGAGCGGCCTCGAGCTGCAGGAAGAGCTGACCCGGCGCGGCGCCGTGATTCCCGTGATCTTCATCACCGGGCACGGTGACATTCCGATGGCGGTCGAGGCCATGCGCCATGGCGCCTTCGATTTCCTGCAGAAACCGTTTCGCGACCAGGACCTCATCGATCGCGTG
>JBDTUL010000339.1:0-7004 GCA_040007735.1 Gammaproteobacteria bacterium
CACCGAATACGCCTTGGTTCCGGGGCTTTCGAGATAGCGGGAGTAGATGTGCGCGAGCGAAGTCCACGGCCGCAGCCGCAACAGCGCGTAACGCATCCAGAGCATGTAACCCACCAGACTCCAGGTGTGATAGATCATCACCCTCGCAACACCACCAGGGCGCAGCACCCTGTGGATCTCGGCCACGGCGCTCGGCGTGTCCGGGCTGTGATGAATGACACCCCACGAATAGACGATGTCGAAGGTGGCATTGGCAAACCGAAGATTCTCGGCATCGCCCTTAGAAAGGCTCGACTGCAGATCGAATAGCGCGAGGCGACGCTGCACGTGCTCTACGGCGCGCGCGGTCAGATCGATGCCACTGAGCACCGCGCCCTCTTGCGCGAAGCGTTGATGATCCGCACCCAGGCCGACGCCGATTTCGAGCACGTTCCGGCGCGCACTGCCGGCGAAGTCGGCAAACGACTCGATGTAGGGCTCGAGCTCGTAGCGCGCACTCGCCTGGGCGAGGTAGTCCTCACGCCCGAGGCCTGCCAGGTAGAGATCTTCACCGCAGGAGGCCCTTTCCCAGAACTCCCGCACGGCTTGTTTATCCGTCCCCAACACTGACAACGTCACCTCACTCCGCCATCGACGAACCTGCGACACCAGATCTCGAAGCACATCAAGGCGAATATTGTATAGCTCCCGTCGATCGCGCCGGCCCGATCGAGATCGATCAGGCGCCGGACGGCGGCCGGATCGAAATAGCCCCGGTGGCGCAGAGCTTCCGCGCCAAGCGTGTCCTCCACGCGCTGGCGCAACTCGTTCTGCAGCCAGCGCCGCAACGGCGCCCCGAACCCGCTCTTCGGGCGGTAAATGACGTTCCGAGGCAGATAACGCTCCATGGCCTGTTTGAAGACCGCTTTGCCGACACGGCCCCGCTGTTTCACGCCAGCCGGAATCCGGGTTGCAAACCGCACCAGGTCGAGATCGAGCAGCGGCACCCGGACCTCGACCCCCACGGCCATGCCGGCGCGATCGGTGTAATTCAGGTTGTGGTCCGCCAAGAAATGCCGGGTATCGAGATACAGCATCCGCTGCAGCGGGTCATGCTCGTCAGGAATCTGCTGCAAGCTCTGCAGCAACGGCTCGGCAACGTCGGCGCCGCCCACCTGCTCTGCGAACTGCGGCGTGTAGAGCGAGCGCCGCACCTGGTCGGTACTCCACCAGAAATACGAGACGAGACGCCGATCCGCATTCTCGCCAGCGTACGCGAACATCTTGGCAAGCCGCCGCGACAGTACGCCTGATTGTCGCCAGCCGCCTCCGCCCGCGCTCCTCGCGGCAACAGACTGCACGCCGGCGCGAACGCCCTGGGGGAGCCACGACCAGTTTCGCTCGAATGCCAGCGCCCAGTGACGCCGATAGCCGCTCAGCAAATCATCTCCGCCCGCTCCCGAGAGCAGCACCGGAATACCCATGGCCCTCGAACGCTCGGCGATCATCAGGGCGTTGAGGGGCGCCGGATCGGCCTGCGGCTCGTCCAGCAGACTCACCATTTCCTCGAGCCGGTCGATCGCCTCGGGCTGCATGTGGATCTCGTGCAGGTCGACACGCAGGTGCTGCGCGACTTGCCGCGCGTACGGCAGATCGGCGGGATTTCCTTCCACCGCCTCGTCACCTTGGAACCCGATGGAGAAACACGTGATGGGGCTGTCCGGCAGCGCCCGTCGCATCATCGCTACGACGGCGCTGGAATCCAGGCCACCCGAAAGGAACGCACCCACCGGCACGTCGGCCACGAGTTGGCGGCGCACCGCTGTCGACACGCGTTCCGACAACTCTTCAGCCAGCATTGCGGCCGAGCGCGTATCGCGCACGCCTTCGTACGGAATAGTGTAGTAACGCCAATGGCGTCGCACGCGACCGCCCGCGACCACCAGCGCGGCACCGGGCTCGAGTTTGCGAACGCCCGCGAGCATCGTGCGAGGCGCCGGTGTCCACAAGTAGGCGAGCATCTGATGCAGGGCCACGGGGTCGATCGCGCGCGACAGCTCCTTGCAACAGATCAGTGCCTTGATCTCGGAAGCGAACAGCAATCCTGTTGCTGTCTCCGCGTAGTACAGCGGCTTGACGCCGAGGCGATCGCGCGCCAGGAAGAGCGCACCTCGCTCGACGCCCTCCGGCCGCCCGTCTGCGCGGGCATCGTGAATCGCAAACGCGAAGATGCCGTTCAGTTGGTCCACCATCCGCAAGCCATCGCGCTCATAGAGATGCAGCAGCACCTCGGAATCGGTGGCGGTCACGAAGCGATGACCCTGCGTCTCGAGCTCGGAGCGCAGCTCGCGGAAGTTGTAGATCTCTCCGTTGTAGGTCAACGTGAGTCCGGTGCGCATGCCGCCGCCTGCATCCGGCAGGACGGTCATGGGCTGGTGGCCAGCCGTCGACAGATCGATGATTGCGAGTCGCCGATGGCCCAGGCCGACGGGTGCCGCCCCTGCAACGGACAGCATCGCAAGCCCCTCGCCATCGGGGCCGCGATGCGCAACGGCATTCGTCATTCGTTGAAGCAGCTCGGGCTCGAATTCGCCCTGGAAGCCGACGATGCCGCACATGGTGGGAGCGCCTTGCCGGGTTCGGGAGTGCTAGGGCGCGCGCCCGCGAAGGGTGACGCCGTGCGTCGAGTATTCGCCGTCGACGTCGACCAGGCCCGCTTCAACGCCCCACTTGCGAAAGATCGACAGGGTCGCCGGACGATCGTAACGGGGTGCGAGCATGTCGAAGGTGTCGAGGTAGGCCCACTCCTTCAGCATGTCGCCCTTCAAGCCGAGCTGGCTGTAGTCGGCCACGAGCAGCAGGCGCCAGTTGATGGAATGACCTTTGGGAAGCTTGCGGATCAGCGTGGCCAGCGGCCACATGAAGTCGACCCACGCGCGCACCCGTGCGTAGAGACGATCTGGATTCATGTGCCGGGTGAGCGGCCGCACCCAGTATTTCGGATGCAGGAAGGTATGGAACGCGGTCACCTTGTAGATATCCGCGCACAGCACGCCACCCGGCTTCAACACGCGCGGCAGCGCCATGAAGGCGCGCTTCGGGTCGGGCGTGTGCTGAAGCATGCCGAAACAGAACAGCTTGTCGAAAGTGCCTGAGCGGAACGGCATCGCAAAGACGTCCGCCTGCACGATGAGGACATTTCGCTTGGCGCCGTTCGATGCGTAGTTCGCATCGACCGCGTAGCTGTAGTCGAGCGACACAACCGTCGCCCCCGTGACCGCGGCCTGCTCGGTGAACCGGCCGGAACCGCTGCCCACCTCGACGATGCGCTGGCCCCGCATGTCCCGCGGCCAGTGCGTCTGATCAAAGAAGCGCCGTTCGGAGGCGGGAATGCCTGAATAGCTGTCGTACTGGGTACGCGCGTGCTTGGTCCACTCGAGGCCGAAGCCGGACGCGTAGTTCTCTCTCGGCACGAAGCGCGGCACGCCACCGATCACAGGGTATTCCGTGGCGCAGGCCGGACAGGCGAGCGCGCCTTCCACGAGCGCGCCATCGCCACCCTGAACGGTCTTCGCGATGCTCAGTGAACCGAAGCACCGCGGACACGCCAGAAATTCCAAATGCTCGAGATACATCGCCTTCTGTCCCTTCTTATCGTCTGTCGTTATCCGGGGCGCCCCCGCGCGCCGCCGCGATAGTACCTTCGATCTGGCCCACGATCCGGTCGACGGCCGTTTCGACGCCAAACTCGCGCGTGGCGAGGGCCTGCCCCTCACTCGCCAATCGCTCCCGCAGAGTGGCATCGTCCAGCACCGCCGCCAGCGCGCGGCGCAGGGATTCCGCGTTGTGCGGCTCGATCAGCAAGCCGCTGCGGTGGTCTTCGATGAGCTCCGGAACGGCACCCACGCGCGTGACCACCACCGGCAGCCGTGCGGCCATCGCCTCGACCATTGCATTCGGCAGGCCTTCCGCCCAGGACGGGAGCACGAACACATCCGCCTCCAGCAGTGCGCGGTGCAGGCCGGGCTCGTCCAGCCAGCCGCGAAAGTGCACGTATTCTGTCATGCCATGACGCTCGACGAGCGCGCGCGCTTCCGCCATTGCATTCCCGTCGCCCACCAGAGCGAGCGTGAAACGTCGCCCCGCGATCAGCTGACGGCAAGCCTCCAGCAGCTCGAAAACCCCCTTGGCCCGGTCGACCCAGCCGACGAACAGCACGCGCAAGGTCGACGGCGGCGCGCTCGGGCGTTGGCCACCGATCGCAAGCAGATCCGCCGTGGCGGTCCAGTTGCGAATGACGATGACGTGCCCCGGAGCAAACCCGAGGGTGTCCAGCGCGAACTGTCGCCAGCTCTCGGCCTGGCAGATGAGCCGGCTCGCGCCGCGAAAGAAGAAGCCGGCCCAGGCGCGAGTGAACGCGGATCGGCGGCAATCCTCCACGATGGAACCGCCGCGGGGAAACATGATGACGGGCACGCCGCGCAGGCGCGCGTAACGGGCCATCGCCCCTTTCTCGACGATGCTTGCGCCAACCGCGACGAAGAGCAGCACGATATCGGGACGATTCGTCTCAAACCTGCGCACGAACCGTAAAAAGCGAGCCGCGGCCAGCACTGCGCGCATCGGCAAGCCTGGAGGCGGATTGCTGATCTGGGTGCTGTCCAGCAGATCGAGCTGAACGCGTCGGGGAAGATTGGAGGCCAGCAGGGCGCGGCACGAGGTGACCATGCCGCCGAAAATCGCATGGCCGGGTGGCGGAAATGCGCCCACGAACAACACGCGTGGGGGTCTCAAGACAGGTACGCCCGCGCCCACAAACCCAGCTGAAACAGCTTCCAGAGCAGAAATCCGCGATCACGGCGACGCGCGCGGTGCTCATCGAGTGCCGTTTCCAGGCGGGTGCTATCGAGCCCAAACCGCTCCACGAAGACCGCATCGAGAATGACGGAACGCGCCTGGGCATGTAGCGAGCCGCGGAGCCATTCCTCGTAGGGAACGCCGAACCCGGTCTTCGGTCCATCGAGAATCTCGGCCGGCACGCGCCCGCGCATGGCGTTCCGGAGCACGACCTTCTTTTCGGTGCCGTGCGCCTTGAGTGTCGCCGGCATGCCTACGGCGATCGACGCCACTCGCTCATCCAACAGCGGCACACGCGCCTCGATGCCATGGGCCATCGTCGCGCGATCGACTTTGGTGAGGAACTGGGACGGCAGTTGCAGGAGGATGTCCGTCAGCAGCATCTGCTGCACGGGCTCTTCGCCTGCGAAGCGACCGGCGCAGCGGCGGTATGCCGCGAAGGGATCGGTGTTTGCTTCGAGCCGCCGCCGGGCATCGGGCCTCATCACGGAGGTGGGAGGATCGTGCAGCGTTTCCACCGTGAGCAGCAAAGCCATCCTCAGGGCGGGATCGGCATTGCCAGCCGCAGCACCGAGCCGCGCAAGGCGCGGGCCCGTGTTCCCGGGAAACCGCCAAAGCAGATGGCTCAATGCGCGCGGCCACATCTGCCAGACGGAGGCGTTTCGCAGGATGGCGTGGCGTCGGTAGCCTGCAAACATCTCATCGCCACCATCGCCCTGCAGGACCACACGGACTGCGCCATCCAGTTTCTGGCACAGCAGCCACAGCGGAATATTCGCCGCGTCGGCGAACGGCTCATCGTGCGACTCGACCAGCTTCGCGATCACCTCATCGAGCGCACCGCCGCCAATGTGCAGCTCGTGATGGTCCAGCCCGAGCATCTCGGCGACACGTCGTGCCTTCGGCAGTTCCTGCACACCTCGCTCGTAATCAAAGCCGACCGAATAGCTCGACAACTTCTGGCCGCTCGCCACGGCCGCGGCGGCAACGCTCGACGAATCGACGCCGCCGCTCAGGAAAATGCCGACGGGTACATCACTGACGAGTTGGCGGGCGACGGCGGCATCGACCGCCTCGCGCACGGCGGTGGCCGCTTCGACAGGATCGGAAAAGCGCGGCGCCTGCGCGAGCCACGTCTCGATGCGAAACCAGGGTTCGATGCGGCTCCGGCCGTTTTCCAGCACGAGCCGATGGCCGGCCGGCAGCGCCTGGACGTTGCGATAGATCGTGCGATCTTCGAATGCGTTCCCGTACCAGAAGTACTCGGCGAGCGCCTGCTCATCGACCTCCCTGTCGACATCGACGCCGGCCAGTACGGCCTTGATCTCGGAGCCGAAGGCCAGCCGCCCACCGTGCGAGGCGTAGAACAGAGGCTTGATCCCGAGTCGGTCGCGCATCAACACCAATCGGCGGCGCGCGGCATCCCACAGCGCGAACGCAAAGATTCCCTCGAGGCGCTCGAGCCCTTCGAGGCCCCACGCATCGTAGGCGTGCAGCAGAACCTCAGTGTCCGAATGGCCGCGAAAGGAATGACCGGCCGCCTGCAATTCCAGGCGCAGCGCCTGGAAGTTGTAGGACTCGCCGTTGTAGACCACTGTCGTCGCGCCGAGGGTCATCGGCTGCGCGCCAAGCGGCGACAGGTCGATGATGCTCAGACGCCGATGGCCGAGCGCTACCGCCTCGGATATGAATTCGCCCTCGCCGTCCGGCCCGCGATGCGCGATGGTGCGCACCATCCGCCGCAGCCGCGGCGCGAAATCCTGCTGATTCTCAGGGTCATACAACCCACAGATGCCACACATCGGCGCTCAGCTCCCCGCGGACGCCGCGCGGCTCGGCGCGGGAACCAGGCGCGCGAACAACTTCTCGTACGCTCCTACCATCCGCTCGACTCCCAGCTGCTCTTCCGCGAAGGTCCGCGCATCGCACGCGAAGGCACAGATGTCACGGTTTTCGCGTATGGCATGATGGCATACTACACCGAACTCGCTGCTGAACAGGTCGCGCGTGATAACGGAATCAGCGTCGAAGTCATTGATTTGCGCACGCTGCTGCCGTTGGACAAAACGACGATGCTTAACTCGATCAAGAAGACGGGCAAGGCGCTGATCGTCCACGAGGCGAACCTGACGAGTGGTTATGGCGCAGAAGTCGCCGCTGTCCTTGCC
>JBDTUL010000340.1:0-6963 GCA_040007735.1 Gammaproteobacteria bacterium
TCTTGCCCGACGACGCCTGCGGATGAAACCAAGCGGTGTAACAAGGTCGTGAGCATCGACGGGCCGCGGACAGACGTCACTGATGTGACGATCTATACGTATCTTCAGTCCACCGGCCAGTTGAGCGCGATACAAAAGCCTGCTGTCGCTACCGGAACGCCGGTGACAAATCTTTGCTATACGCCCTCTGGCCCGGCCGGAAACCAATTCAGTCTTTTGACGGGGCGAGTCGCGAAGGTCGACGCTACTCACAATCGTGTCACGACGTACTCATACAATTCGGCAAACAAGTACGTGGTGTCGGGCGCGATAAAAGACCCGACCCAATCCCTGAACGCCGCCTGTGGTGCGGTAACTGCGACAGGCGCGCTCAATCTCACGACCACAACTGTCTTTGACGGCGTCGGAAATCTGCAGTCTATTGACGGTTCCCGAACGGACGTCACGGATGTGACAGGCTTGGTGTTCGATCCCATGCGACGGCTCCTGCGGATTACGGCACCGCTCGGGGCAGTCACGCGCTACACATACGACGGAAATGGGAGGTTGCTGACCACAAATCGCGCAAGGGTGATGAGCCCTGTCGACAGCAACCCAGCGGACTGGCAGACAGAGACGCGCGGATATTCGGCGCGCAATGAACTCGTCGATGTCACGGATGCGGAGAGCCACGTTACGCACACCGTTTATGACGACGCGGGGCGTGCGGTCATGACTACGGACCCGGTGGGGCGCCGTGCCGCAATCGTGTTGGATGCGGCGGGGCAGTCGCTCTGCGACTGGCGCGGTTGGAACAGCGCGACCCCGCCCGCCGACTGCACTTGGAATCCGGGCACGTATTCCCCGACTAGTCCGCTGAGATACTCGCAGAGCACGTATACGCTGAACGGAAAAGTGGCAAGCGTGGCGGACGCAGATGCCAACGTAACCGGGTACGCATACGACGGGTTCGATCGAATGCGCTACGCGTTTTTCCCCGACCCGGGAACCGGCACGCCGTGTACGTCGCCAACCAACCCGAGCGACCCTGCCCAGAATCCGACCTGCACGGCGAACCAGACGTATGAGCGCTACAGCTACGATGCGGCGGACAATAAGGTAGGTCTTCGCACACGCAAGGCTGAATCGATCACCTGGACGTATGACGCAATTGATCGTCTGCTCACCAAGGTGCCCCAAGGCCAGTCCACCGTGGCCTTCGAATACGACTTGGTCGATGATGGATTGAAGAGCTGCTTTTTCGTAAGCGGAACCGGGTGTGCAACCGCCACCGATTCTGTCGCCAATACTTATGACGTCGCCGGGCGCGCAACGGGTACCACGCGTGCTGCTGCCTCGTTTACCAAAGCGCTCGCGTTTGTTCCAGACGAGGAAGGCAATCGAAAGCGCACGACCTGGCCGGACGGTTACTATGTAACTTACGACTACGACGCGCTGGGGCGAATGACCTATGTCCGCGAGAACGGCACTGTCGAGTTGGGTCTTTATAGCTACGACACGCTCTCGCGCCCCCAAGGTCTGAAGTTCTCCGGTACCACTGCAAACCAGGTTGGCTACACCTATGAACCGGACAGCGATCTCGATCTGCTGTCCCACACAATGGGGGCTACGTCGGTGGCCTTTGATTACGGCCACAACGCGGCAAGCCAGATCACCTCGATCAGCGTTCCAGATTCGTTCTACCTGTCGCAGCCAGCCGTCGCTGCGCCGCCGACCGGTTATGTGGTCAACAAGCTCAATCAGTACGGGTCGGTCGGCGGCAATGCCGCCGGTTACGACTTGGCTGGAAATCTCACTTCCTGGACCGCACCGGGTGGAGCGCAGGTTTACACGTATGACTCCGAAAGCCGACTGAAGACGGCCGCTGTTGGGGGCAACCCTACGCCCACCATCACCTATAGCTACGATCCGTTGGGGCGGCGCTATTCAAAAGTCGTCAGCGGTACGTCGACGTTATATCTGTCAGATGGGGATGAGGAGATCGCCGAATACAACTCCACCGGCTCAACGCTCCTGCGACGCTACATTACAGGACGGGCGATTGATGAGCGAATCGCAACGGCGGAGGGCAGCGCTACCACCAACCCTGCAAAAACGTATTACCACGTCAACCAACAAGGCTCGACCATTGCGATGTCGGACTCGAGTGGCAGTATCACTGAGCGTTTCTCGTACGATTCGCACGGAAAAGTATGGAGCGGCGCGAGCCCGACTGGCCAGCAGTTTCGATACACAGGTCGCCGGTACGATCCCGAGACGGGGCTGTATTACTACCGCGCTCGCTACTACTCGCCCGAGCTTGGACGTTTCCTGCAGGTGGACCCCATTGGTTATCGGGATGACCTCAACCTTTACGCGTACGTTACGAATGATCCGCTCAATTCGAAGGACCCGACCGGCGAATACGATTGCGGACCATCTAACGGCGGCGTGGTCGAGTGCACGGCGGTTGGACCGGAGGACGCCGCCGCTCTGATGGCGTATGCCGCGACGAAGGGTTGGATACCCGCCTATGCGACGACGGAGTCTGGAGACAAGAATGAGGACAAGTCGTCTGAAGAGAAGGACGAGAAAAGCTCGACTCCGGACAAGAAGACGCAGGGCCAGGACGATCGTTCAGGCGAGACGAAGAATGACGACGCGCGGGATCGGACGCCGCATGGTCAGGACCGTGCTGAAGAAGCCAAGACAGACCCAAACAGGCAAGTGGGAGATGCCAATCGGGTTGTGCGCGATGGCCGAAAGTATCTGGACACTCAGACGGGAAACACGGTACATGTGAGCGGCAACAGAGTCGTAGTTACCGATCAGAGCGGTAAAATCGTCTCACAGTTTAAGAATTCGCGCGCCAATACGGCGGGCCGAGAACATTCAGGTCGGTGGATACCGATTAACTGACGAGCGCATTAGTAGTGATATATCAAGAATTGATAGTGTGGAAGCGAATCGATCAAGGAACGGCGGTTCGATATCGCTGCCTGCTGAGTCTCGTCACAAAGAAATACTCCGTTCAGAGCGCCGATTTCTACCGGTTGCCTCTAGATCAGCGACAGATGCTGGCGTTTCAAGCTCAGTTTATCGAGCTATTTTGCGAAACCGATCCTGCTGAGCGATCCGGTGACTATGATTCTCTGGAAGGCGCTATTGCCGCGCATGAGCACCAGTTTGCCGTAACCGATTCAGAATGACTTCACCTCTGTGACTGCGAGTGAGCGAGAGGGCGCCTGGGAGTCCGAAGAGGTCATTGCGGGTACTCCCTGCGAAACTGACGAGAGCCGCGCGTGTAGCGCCGACTCGGTAAGCTTGGCCGCTAGTGGCAAAGCAATACCTGAATGTACGCGGATGAGCGCACGCACTGGCGCCGTGTGACTCTCAGCCGCCGGGCGATTGAGGCCTCTCTGCAGCCCAATTGCGCTCCGCCTCGGGCAGGCTGGCATCGCCCGATTCCGGCAGCTCCGGAGCAGGCGCCAGGCTTTCGAGCCGATCGATGGCTTTGATGAGCGTGACGATCAGTGCCGCGACGACCCCGACACCACCGGCAATCAGAAGCTCGAACAGGTGAACGGACATGGTGCGGCTCGAACTTCAGGTGACGAGCCGATATTGTTCAGCAAAACGCGCTCCCGTCGCCTCCGGCAAAAGAGGGAGTTCCGCGGACAAAAATGAGGCCTCAGCGCAGCTGGCTATCCTTGCTGCCGCGGCGGTTATAGCCGCTGAACTGCTCGACCTCACGGTCGTCCGCCTCCTGGCAAGGCACGCAAAACCGAACGCCTGGAATTGCGGCTCGTCGCGCTTCCGGAATAGCCGCGCTGCAATTCGCGCAGTGAGTCGCCGCCGGACCCTGAGGCAGCCGGCTCTTGGCGCGCTCGACGGCGTCTTTCACCGTGGCGTCGATCTGATCTTGAACTGCGCCATCACCAGCCCAACCTGTAGCCATCCGTTACTCCTGAACTAGCCGCGTGTGCTGCGTAAACCGTTGCACGACCCGCCGCGTGTGCTGCGTCAACCGTTGCACGACCCGTATAGTTCCCGAACTCGCGTTTGCAAGCCATATCGTGCGATACATTCCGTAACTTATTCTTCTGCAAGTGAAAAATCGCAAGTGAAAAACATGACCGGCCCGGCGGTGAAGCGTATCCGTCCGCTCGGGTTTCCCTGGGAGACGGCCGATCCCTTCCTGTTCTGCGTCTACCATCAGGATGCGTATCCGGCCGGGGACGAGTCCATGGGGCCGGCCGCATCGCTCGCGGGCCGCAATATCGGCCAGGATTTCGAAGGCAAGGACGGCTGGCGCATGTACCACGGCGACAAGGTGCCGGGCTTTCCGCGCCATCCGCACCGGGGTTTCGAGACGGTCACGCTGGTTCGTAGCGGTCTCATCGATCATTCGGATTCGCTCGGCGCCACCGCGCGCTTTGGTCACGGCGATGCCCAGTGGCTCACCGCCGGCAAAGGCATCGAACACGCCGAGATGTTTCCCCTCGTGCGGCGCGATGCGCCGAACCCTCTCGAGTTGTTCCAGATCTGGCTCAACCTGCCGGCTGTCGACAAGCTCAAGCCACCGCATTTCTCCATGCTGTGGGCAGACGCCATTCCGCATGTCGTGACGCAGGACGAGGCAGGTCGCGCCACGGAGGTAACGCTGGTCGCCGGTCAACTGGGCGACGTGAAAGCACCGTCGCCTCCGCCGGATTCCTGGGCTTCGCGCCCGGAAGCAGACCTCGCCATCTGGACCTTGAAGCTGGCGCCGCACGCGAAATGGACGTTGCCGGCCGCGAAGGCCGGGTCCAACCGCGTGCTTTATTTCTTCAGCGGCGATTCGCTGCGTGTTGGCGAGGAGACGGCGCGCGCTTCCTCCGCAATCGAGCTGCATCCGGACCGCGAAGTGCTGCTGGAGAACGGCGAGCGTGAAGCCGAACTGCTGTTACTGCAGGCCCGGCCCGTCAACGAGCCGGTGGCGCAGTACGGGCCGTTCGTCATGAACACGCAGGAGCAGATCAAGGAGGCATTCGCGGACTACCGCGCCGAGAAGTTCGGCAAGTGGCCGTGGCCGGCGGATGCACCCGTTCATGCCCGCGGCGAAACGCGGTTTGCACAGCACGCGGACGGGCGCATCGAGAGGCCCTGAGCCTATTTGAAAAAGCGGCCTGCGGCCTGCGCGGCTGGCTCAGGTCAATCTTCGCGGCATCACGACCGGCGGCAACGTCTCGCCGACCGTTAGAATCTACGTGGACGAAGTTCCCTATGGCTCCAGCACGCCGTTCGCGGCCGGCGCGCAGCTTGCGCAACCGTGAGGCATGTGTCGGAGCTCGATGTCAGCTTTGACCTGAACGACAACACTCCGCAGTATCGTTTGCCGGGGTTCACCACCGCGGACGTGCGTGCGGGCATCTATTCCGGCAGCGCGCGGATCCAGTTCTATGTGCGGAATGTCTTCCACTCGCGCGGGCAGATTTCCGCCATCACCGCGTATTCGCTGGCGGGCGGCCCCGCACAGGTGAGCATTCTTCAGCCGCGCACTGTCGGGCTGAATGTGGACATGCACTTCTGATTACTTGGCGGGCGCGGCGAGCAGCGCTGCGCAGTTTGCGTCCTTCGCAAGGCCGGGGTCGACGAAGGCCAGCACGGCGGCCAGTGGTGTGAGTACGAGGCCAAGGGCCACGGCTCCGCCGGTCTGCACCATCGAGCGGCGGCCGCCCGCCTGGATGCCGAACGAAGGTTTGGACAGCGTGCCGCGCAGGGACACCGGCGTGCGCACGCGACCCAGACGCAGACTCTTCGGCTGGCCGTTGAACGTCAGGTCCAGTGCCTCGGAGTCGAGATCGATCGTGCCGCTGCCGCCGATGAGCACCGGCTCGGTGTCGATCACCAGGTTCTCCGAGGTCAGCGTGCCATCGTGAGCCTTGAAGCTCACGACGGCGCAACGAATGGGCGTATCCGATTTGTCTCTTGCGAGCGTGAGCCCGAGGCCGCGAAGATCGAACGCCGTGAGCTCAGCCAACGATGCGCGCACGGCGCCGTGTGGAACCACCGCTGTGACGGTGCCCGTGGCGCTTGCGGCGACCTCGTGTACCGAGCTCCCATGACCTGAGATGGAGACGCGGCCGCGCAGCAGGCCATCGAACGGCGATTCCGACGAGCCTTTGCGACGGAACCGGCTCAGTTGCAGATCTGAGAACTTCAGGTCTGCGTCTACCGCCGGCCGTTCGTTCGTTACGTCGATGCGGACGCGGCCAGTGACGTTGCCATCGGGCAGCGCGGCCGACATAGGCGATACGACGACGATGCCTCGATCGATGGTCGCCTTTGCCGAGACTGCGTGTAACGACACGTGGCCCGCTTCGAGACTGCGTGCACGATAGTTCACCACCGCATCCCTGCGTCTCATTCGAGTGAGATCCAGTTTCGTGTCCGGCAGCAGCGTTAACTTCGCGGCCTGCGGTTTGGCTGCGCCGGGCGAGGCCTGCGCGCCGAGGTCCGACAGACGCAGCACCTGTGATTCCAGGTCGGCCTCGACCCGGGCCCGGCCGCTCGAGGTGTCGATGCGGACGGTGCCGCGCAGGTCGCTCTTGCCCGTCGTCACTACCAGGTCGCTGTACTCGAATTTGTCTTCCCGGCGGGTGAGTTTGCCGGACAGGCGATACGCGCCGGTGTGGACCGCGTTGAGGCCCGTGAGGAAGTAGAGGTCCTTGAGATCCGCGCCCTCGGCCTCGAAGGTGCTTTCGACCTGCTGGAAGTCGAACGGACGCGGCAGGGACCCGTGGCCCGTGAGACGCGAGCCGCTCGAGCGCTCGATGAACTCAAAACGATACGGCTTCTCGCGGCTGGCCGTGGCGAGTGGCTCCGCATTCACACTCGCCGTCACGGCGCGGCCATTCAACTGCCCCGAGGCTTCGATTCGCAACGGCTGCGCGCTGTCGGGCAAGTTGTTGTCCATCGCGGAGACGGTGCCATCGAACTTGA
>JBDTUL010000341.1:0-6936 GCA_040007735.1 Gammaproteobacteria bacterium
GTGCGTTCCAGCTCCGCGATCGCGCACACCAGGTGATAGAACGAGCTGGCCGGCACCACCTTGTCGATGAGCTGGCCGTCGGCCGTCATCGTGTCGTACCAGAGACCCGTTAACGGTGTAGCGAGGTACTTGCTCAGTGCTGCCGTAGCGGATGCAGCCACTGCGCGATGACTCGCATCACCCGTGATCTGCGCAGCCAGATGCGCAGCCTTCAATCTTTCGGTCTGCGGCCAGAGGCGTGCCTGTGAGTGGTGATGCGTGCCGTCACTGAGAATGGCATTCACCGCCACGCCCCGCGAGGCATCTACGCCAAACCGTTCACCGAGCTCGAGTAACTGGAGTCCCGCGGCAAGGCCGCGAGGGTCGCCGACTCGTCGTCCCCACCGCATCAGTAGCCACGCCCATTCAAACTGGTGGCCGGGCTCGACGACGCTGCCTTCAATGCCTTGCAGCGGATTCCAGTTCTCATCGAAGAACTCCAGCACGAGCCCCAGCGGCGGACAGCGCATGCTTGCAAGCGCGATTTCGACAATCTCCTGCGCCAACGTGAGCCAGGGCCCGTCGACATCGATGTCTGCCCAGGCGAGCGTTGCCTCGAGCAGATGCATGTGTGAGTTCGAGAGCAGCGGGGCTGTATGCAACAGGCCCGCAGGGCGCTCGCACATTGGCTCTCTTAGCCGCCCGGCGATCGAGGGCTCCGGAATGCGCTCGAAAAGTCCGCCGGACGGTCTGCCAAGCCGCGCTCGCAAATTACCCAGCAGATCGAGCGCCCGCTCTCGCAAGCTCTCTTCAGAAAAGGTTTGATACGCGGCACTCAGCCCAAGCAGGGCGAACGCCTGGTCGTAGAGAACCATGCCTTCGTCGAGGCAGGTGCCGTCGGGCGCGACTACCGCACGAACCAACCCGTCATCGCGCAGATGGTGTGCAAGGAAGAAATCCAGTGCGTGCCGGACGCCTGCGGGGCCGTTGCCTTCCCATCCCAGTTGCGTAGCCATGCTGAAGGCATACATCTGCCGCGGTTGCAGGCGGGCGCGGCGTGGGGCATCCGTCGGGGTTGCGTCCATGAACAGGCTTTCATGGAAGCCGCCGCGAAGGTGATCAGCACCTTTTGCCCACCAGAGGGGGTAGGCGTGCCTGAGCAGCCAGGACTTTAGCGAGTTTCCCATGGCACGTCGGCCAGTACCGATCGATCAATGCGATTGAGATCACTGACACCGGTCAACGCCATCGTCACGCGCATTTCCTTCTCGAACAAATCCAACATCTGAGTCACGCCCGCTTCACCCCGGGCTGCCAGCGCATAGATGGCGGCGCGGCCCAGCAGAACGCCGCTGGCGCCCAGCGCCATCATCTTTATCACATCCACTCCCGAACGCACGCCCGAATCCGCCAGCACCAGCAGATCCTTCCCCACGACATCCACAATCGAAGGAAGCACGCGAGCGGGCGAGAGCGCGCCATCGAGCTGACGCCCGCCGTGGTTCGACACGACGATGCCGTTGGCGCCCAGTGAAACTGCCAGCCGCGCATCCTGCGGATGCAGAATGCCTTTGATGATGAGAGGGCCGTCCCACAGCTCGCGAATCCAGTCGAGATCTTTCCAGCGCAGGGAGGGGTCGAAATTCTGGCCGAGCCAGCCGATGTAGTCTTCGAGCCCCGTGGTCTTGCCCAGAATGGGCCCCACGTTTCCCAAGGTGTGTGGCCGGCCGTGCAGGCCAACGTCCCAAGCCCACTTCGGGTGGCGCAACGCTTGAAAAAACCGACGCGACGCCGAGCGCGGGCCGGACATGCCGGAGCGAGCATCGCGGTAACGTACACCGGGCACGGCCATATCAACTGTCAGCACCAGAGCGCTGCAGCCCGCGCTCTTCACCACGGCGAGCAGGTCGCGCATGAACGCGCGATCGCGCAATACATAGAGTTGAAACCACACCGGGTCCTGAGAGCCGCGAGTGACTTCCTCCAGCGAGCACACTGACACCGTCGAGAGGCAGAACGGCACGCCTTTCTTTCGAGCCGCGCTTGCCGCCTGGGCTTCGCCGCGTCTCGCAAACATCCCCAGGATGCCGACGGGCGCCAGCGCGACGGGCAGTGCTTGTTTCCGCCCGAACCACTCGGTGCCCAGCTGGAATTCCGACACGCCGCCCATGACGCGCTGGCTGAGCGCCAGGCGGGCCAGATCGGCAACGTTGCCTTCCAGGGTGGACTCCGTTCCGGAGCCGCCGTCGATGTAGTCGAACAGAAAGCGCGGCAGGCGTGCGCGCGCTGCCAGGCGAAAATCGCTCGGGGAGGAGATGACCACGGGTTCTTTCAGTGCACTAAGTATTCGATACGAAAGTCTACTGGATGATGAGGCATCATTGACCCGCCGACAGTTCGCATCATTCAGGGGGCGGGGTCAATCCGATGAAGCTACTTCGATATGGAACACACGGTGCCGAGCGGCCGGGCCTGCTCGATGCCTCGGGAAACGTACGGGACCTGAGCGCCATCCTGGACGACCTGGACGGCTCGGCCCTGTCTCCTGCGAGCCTTGCGAAGCTCAGGGGGCTCGACGTCGAGCGGCTGCCTGCCGTCAGCGGTTCGCCGCGCCTCGGGCCGTGCGTGGCACAGCCGGGCAAGTTCGTCTGCATCGGCCTCAACTACGCAGACCACGCTCGCGAGGCGAACCAGCCGATTCCGGCGGAGCCGATCATCTTCATGAAAGCGACGAGCGCACTGTCGGGCCCGAACGACCCGATCATCCAGCCGCGCAATTCGACCAAACTCGATTGGGAGGTCGAGCTCGCGTTCGCTATCGGCACGGAATGCCGTTATGCCGATGAGGCGACGGCCGCCGCCGCAATTGCGGGCTACTTCATTTGCAACGATGTCTCCGAGCGCGCTTTCCAGATGGAGCGCGGCGGCACGTGGGACAAAGGTAAGGGGTGCGACAGTTTCGGGCCCATCGGCCCGTGGCTGGTGAGCGCCGACGAAGTGAAGGACCCGGGCAACCTGCCCCTGTGGCTGGACGTGAATGGCCGCCGCTACCAGTCCGGCAACACCAATACGATGATCTTCAAGCCGGCGTTCCTGGTGTCTTACCTGAGCCAGTTCATGAGCTTGCAGCCTGGGGATATCGTTACTACGGGAACCCCCCCGGGCGTGGGGTTGGGGCAGGTGCCGCCGGTTTTCTTGCGTCCGGGGGACGCGGTACGG
Organism: Gammaproteobacteria bacterium; assembly: GCA_040007735.1. Taxonomy (GTDB): domain Bacteria; phylum Pseudomonadota; class Gammaproteobacteria; order Steroidobacterales; family Steroidobacteraceae; genus JADGHX01. Next base: position 3,199 of record JBDTUL010000341.1, read on the forward strand.
CTTGGGATTGGTGGGTTGGGGGAGCAGAACCAAGTGGTGGTTGCTGCGAACTGAATTCTTAGCCGCCCGGCGATTGAGGGCCTCTTTGCTTGCAGCGGCCTTAAGAAGCCCTCAATCGCCGGGCGGCTGGAAGGCATTATTCAATCTATTTAGCGCTTGATCCGTGACAACCGCGTCATCAATAAAGCCGTTCGTTTGATCTGCCGATCAAAACTCGACAGGTCAACAGTCTCCCCAGGCGCATGGCTTCCTTGGCCGGCCGCGCCAAACCCCACCAGTCCGTCGACTTTGTCGGCCACGAAGGCGATGTCACCAGCACCGCGCTTGAGCGGATCCAGCTCCGGCATCGGCTCCAGATGTAAATCCCGGTTGATGTCGTTCAACACACGCAGCAGTGCGCGGTTACCCTCAGTGGGCGCCATCGCAGGGTAACCTTCCTCAAACGAAATGTCGGCCTGAGTGCCCGGCAGGTGTTGGGCGGCAATGTCGCGCATCTTTGCCGTCAAACGTTCCGTCTGTTCATTGCTCAGTGTTCGAAGGTCGCCGCGTGCAAAGCCATCCGCGGCGATGACGTTCGACTTGCCGGTGGCGCTGCCGCCCGTTTCCGCGGCGTTCAGTTCCGTGGCCGCGCCGCCAAACATCAGCCCGACACTGAACGTGGCATTCGGCTCGCGTAAGCCGCGGCGGAACGTGTCGAGAATGCGAGCCAGCTCATACCCCGCACCGTAACCCGCATCCGCCGAGAAAATTCCCGACGAGTGGCCGGACTTCGCCTTCGTGCGCACGGTCCACGTCAGGCTGCTGCGGCGGCTGACGGAACCCATATCGCGGCCGCCATCCTGCGCGAGCGATTCGAATTCCAGTGCGACATCGCTGCGTTTGGCCGCGTCGAGCATTTCCGCGCGAGCGACTTCGAGTGGTTTGCCTGCGCGCTCTTCATCGCCGCTCAGCACGATGGTGATGTCCGCGTCTTTCAGCGTGCCGGCCTTTTGCATGGCGCGCAGTGACGACACCATGATCGAGAGACCATCTTTCATGTCGTTGGCGCCAGGGCCTTCGGCAATGTCGCCACGACGAACGAACTTCTGGAACGGACTGTCCTTCTCGAACACGGTGTCGAGATGCCCGATGAGCAGCATGCGTTTGCCGCGGCCGGCACCTTTGTGTTCCGCGACCAGGGTTCCTGCGCGGCCCAGCTCGGTCTTCGGTACCCAGCGCACGCTGAAGCCCATTGGCTCGAGTTCCGCGCGCATGATTTCGGCGATTCGCGTAACCCCTTCGAGGTTCATGGTGCCGCTGTTGATGTTGACGAGCTTCTCGAGCAACCCGATGGCGCGCGCGTTTTCCGCCGCGGCGGCCGCCACGATGCGTGTTTCCTGGGCCGACAAGGCGGTCGCCGCTGCAAAGCTCGCCGGTGCCGCGAAGGCCGAGACCAAAGTAGCCAGTACGAGTGCCAGGGCCGACAAACTGAGTTTTGACAAGGCGGAGCCTGCGGAAGGTTTAGGGAGACGAGGCGCCAGGAGTGTGTCCGAGTAATAATCGCCCTCACGAGGGCGATTATCACTCGGACACACTCCTGGAATATGCCTCAAATCGGACGCCTAAGGCCGTCCACTTAAAGGATCTTCATGCGCGCATCGAGGGGTTGGGGGCTGGTCGCTGCCGGGTTGGCGCTGGCGGCAGCGGGGTGCACATCCAAACCGCAGGACGCGAATGCCGCGCTCCAGTCCATATACAGCACCGAGTGGAAATGGCGCCAGGAGCAGCTTGCCGACGATGAAGATGGGCAGTTGCCGATCATGGATCACCTGCCGAAGGTGGACGCGGCCACGCAGGAGATGCGCCTGCACTACTGGCAGGATGTGCTCGGTAAACTGGATGGCATCAAGCGTTCGGAGCTCTCGCCCGAAGAGCAGGTGAACTATGACGTTTACCGCCCGCAGGTCGAAGGGTTAATCGCGAGTCAGCATTTCCGCGACTTCGAGATGCCTGCCAACTCGGATAGCGCGTTCTGGACCGACCTCGGCTACACCGCGCGCCGCCCGTTCAAGACACTGCAGGACTACAAGAACTGGGTCGCCCAGCTACGCGACGTCCCGCGCTACTTCCATGAGCAGATGAATGAGATGCGTGCCGGCCTCAAGCGCGGCTTCACGCCGCCTCGGGTAACGATGGAAGGGCGTAACGCCTCTATCACTACCGTGACCAGCGCGACGCCTGAAGAAAGTTTCTTCTATACGCCGTTCAAGGAGATGCCCGGAATCTCAGCGGCGGATCAAACGGCTTTGCGCGCGGAGGCCGTGCGGGTGATTCGGGAAACGGCGCAGCCGGCATATGTCGAGCTGCTGGAGTTCATGAACACTGAGTATGTGCCTGGAACGCGCACCACGCTTGCGGCGCGGGATTTTCCGGATGGCGAGGCGTTCTATCGTTCCAAGATTCGTGAGTTCACGACGCTGGATATGGATGCAGCGGCGATTCATTCACTTGGCGAAGCCGAGGTGGCGCGCTTGCACGAGGCCATGCTCGCGGTGATGAAAGAGACGGGGTTCAAGGGGGACTTTCCCGCGTTCCTGCAGTTCCTGCGCACTGACCCGCAGTTCTATGCGAAGAGTGCCGAGGAGTTGCTCATGCGGGGCGCGTGGATCGCGAAACGCGTCGATGGGAAATTGCCGCAGTTTTTTGGGTACCTGCCGCGCGGGCGCTTCACTATTCGGCCGGTGCCGGACGATCTCGCGCCGTTCTACACCACGGGCCGCGGCGGGCCCGGTGTGTATCTGATCAATACCTATAATTTGCCGAGCCGGCCGCTGTATAGCCTCACTGCCCTGACGCTGCACGAGTCTGCGCCGGGGCACGCGTTCCAGATGCCAATTGCTATGGAGCACAAAAGTCAGCCCGACTTCCGGCAGCACACTTATATATCTGCGTTCGGGGAGGGGTGGGCGCTGTACTGCGAGAAATTAGGCGAAGAGATGGGGATGTACGAAACACCCTACGAACGCTTTGGCATGTTGAGTTATCAGATCTGGCGCGCCACGCGGCTGGTGGTGGATACCGGCATTCATTCGCAAGGGTGGACCCGCGAGCGGGCCATTGCCTACATGCACGATTACACCGCGTTACCCGAGCACGAAATTGAAACTGAGGTGGACCGGTATATTGCGTGGCCGGGACAGGCGCTTTCGTATTACCTGGGTGAGATGGCGATAGTGAAGGCTCGGGAAAAGGCCGAGAAGGCGCTGGGGGCGAGGTTCAATATTCGGGCGTTTCACGACATGGTGTTGGAGTTGGGGTCGGTGCCTTTGCCTGTGTTGGAGTCCCGGGTTGAGAGGTTTATCGCGGAGGGTGGCAAGGGGCCTTATCCGGAGATGGAATAAGAAGCCCTCAATCGCCGGGCGGCTTATCGGATGAAGAGCCTTCAGGCGCCGGGCGGCTAAAGAAACAAGAGGCTCTCAGGCGCCGGGCCGCTGGGAATGTTTAATTTTTTCTCTTGAGCTGAAAATAAAAAAATCTCGAGCTGAAAAAAACACAATCCGAGCCCCCCGGCGATTGAGGGCCTCCTGGATTTGAAGGCGCATTCAAAACATGCGCGCGCCAACGCGAAAGACAGGATAAAGGTTATACCTGACATCCCACGACGCATGCCTCCGGGCAAAAAACTGCAGCCGCTCCGCCGGGTCGCGGGCAAACTCAGTGTCCTGCGCCAGCTGGGCCGCAAACTCCATCCGCACGCCG
>JBDTUL010000342.1:0-6930 GCA_040007735.1 Gammaproteobacteria bacterium
AACCGGGCCGCGAGCTCGATGGCTTCACATCCATCACGGTCGGCAACTACGGGCAAAGGGATATCGAGGCGGCATTGACCGTCCCGCTCGCGGAGACTTTCTCCGCCCGCGCAGCGATCAATACGCGAAATTCAACAGGCTGGGGCGAGACCCACGACGCCTCCGACGAGCTGGTTTCGAAGATCGGCGGTGTCGATGAATCAGCCGGGCGGCTGATATTGCGTTGGCAGCCCTCCGCCGCCACCGATGTTCAGTTGAATCTCAGCCATGCGAAAACCAACGATGGCCGTCTGCCCGCCCGGGCGATCGGTGCGCATCCGGACGGATCCGACAATGCGGGCTGGATCAATCTGAGCAGCGATATCCGCGTCAACTACAGCAGTTACAAGGAGATCGAGAAAGTCACCACGAAGGGCGCGTTCCTCACGATCGACCAGCAACTTGGGCCGCTCTCGCTGACTTCCATCTCCGCCTTTTGGGATGCGCAACGCTTTGTGACGCTGGATGTCGACAAGAGCCCGGTCCCCTCCCTACGCATATCGCGCAATCCGACATCGAAGCAATACTCACAGGAATTGCGTCTTGCGTCCGACGATAAGACCGGGTTCAAGTGGGTTGCCGGCGCGCTGTTCTTCAGAGAGCCTCTTGCGGTCCAGAACTACTGGTCCTTCGGAGGAACCGTAGCGCCCAACATCCCTCAGTCGTATCACAACGTCACCAAGACCAAGGCGTTGTTTGCAGAGGCGATTGCGGACTTGAACCCCACGTTCTCCCTGACGGTCGGCGGCCGCTATTCGGTGGACGACAATGACTTCGATATGGATTTTGCCGCGGTCGGAATCAACAACGTCGAGCGCAGCCGCCGGGACAGTAACGTATCCGGCCGTGTGATCCTGAATCAGCGCATTACGGACGACGCCTCTCTCTACTACAGCGTAAGCACCGGCTTTCAGGGCGGCGGCTATAACGGCGGAGCCTTCGGGGTCGCCGACATCGGCAACGGCTACAAACCGGAAAAGCTGACCTCGTATGAAATCGGCTGGAAGAGCGAATTGCTCGCGCGGCGCCTGAAATTCAACGGCGCGGCCTTTTACTACGACTACCGCGACATACAACTGTTCTCTCTGGCTTCGACCAGCACCGGCGGCATATCTCAGGTCATCACGAATGCCCGGAAGGGGCGCAACTACGGTGTAGACATCGACGTCGAGGCGCTCGTCACCAGCGCACTGACGCTCAGCGCGGGGCTTGGGCTCCTGGACAGCAAGTACCAGGACGATACCCTGGGGCTTCTGGGTTTCGCCGGCCAGTCCTTCTCCGGCAACGGCAACAGCTTCATCAGCGCACCCTCGGTGGACTTCAAATCTTCGGCCGACTACGTGCTGCCGGTCGACAAATTCCGGGTCCGCCTGCATGGCGACTACAGCTACCGTACAAAGCGCGCGTTTGACGTGACCGCCCGCCCGCAAGTCAGTGGCGATGCGTACGGGCTTTTGAACTGCAAGCTAACGGCGGGGCCCAACGGCGGGAACTGGGAGGTGTCGTTGTGGGGGAAGAATCTGCTCGACGAAAAATACGTAAGCTTCGTCGCGGATCTCAGCGGCGCCGTAGGGCTGTACGAAACCTTCTATGGCGCGCCGAGGCAGTACGGGGCGCAGATCTCGGTTCACTATTAGCCGTAGACACCGTCGGAGATTTTCGTCATGCATGACCATTCAAAGGGCGGCGGCGCCACGGGCTTGATCACTCGACGCGAATGTTTGGGTCGGCTCATGGGCTCGGTCGGTGCAATTGCGGCCGTGTCGGCGCTATCGAGCTGCGCGGCTTATCAGCCGAACCGCGGCGGGGCTTTTCCGATTCCTCCGAGTGAACGCGGCCTGCATACCGTTACGGCCGAACCTTACTTCCATGTTTCCGACAAGGGCCTGCAACTGGAAGGGGCTTCCTTCGACCGGAACGGGGACCTGCTGTTTGTCGATGTATTTGGTGGCACCATATTCCGGCTCACGGCAGCGAAGAAGCTCAGTGTCGTGCTACCCGCCAACCCGTTGGGAGCCGCAGGCCTTGCCATTCACAAAGGCGGTCGAATCTTTGTCGCCGGGCTGGGCAATTTCGTCGACACCGGCAGCCTCTTCTGGATCAATCCGGATGGCTCGAACCTCACCACCATCGTACCGGCGAGCGCAGGCTATCTTGCTGACGACCTCATCTTCGACGCCAACGGAGGGTTCTATTTCTCGGATTTCAGGGGCGCATCGACAACGCCTGTTGGCGGCATTTATTACGTCTCGCCTGACCTGAAAACTATTACACCGGTATTGCCGCGCATGGCGATCGCCAATGGCGTTTGCCTGAGCCCCGACGGGAAGGCGCTCTGGGCCACGGAGACGGGCGCGGGACGCTTGCACAAGGTCGAGCTTTCAGCGCCAGCCACGATCGCCCGCTTCGGCACGGAAGTCCCGTATTACTTCAACGGCTTCGCACCCGACTCCATACGGGCGGACAGCGCCGGAAATGTCTACGTTGCCATGTATTCTCAGGGACGCGTCCTGGTGTTCAATCCGAACGGCATTGCGATCGGTCAGATCCTGCTTCCGAAGCGCGAGTCCGGCCATAACCTGCGGACAACGACCGTAGGGTTTTTCCCAGGCACGGATGACATGGTCATTCTCACCAACGACGGCGACGCTGGTGAAGGGGCGTGGATTTTTCGCGCCAAGGGGTATGCGAAAGGGCTCACGCTGTTCTCTCACATGTAGCCCCCGCCAGCGATATGAAACGCAAGATTGGCAAGGCCATGGGCGAGAAGCGGAAAAAGGAGCCCGCGAGTCTTGAAGCGCAACCAGCCGCCAGGAATGCTTCCGATAAACGGAAACAATGCTGACATGGCATCAAAGCCGAACTTTCCGTTTGAATAGTTCAGACCATGCCAGATGCCAAACACCGCAGATGGGGCAAGAATCACGACCCAAGGCATTCCTTCGATAGGTCCCGCTCGCCGTACTCGCCCCAGAAGCAGCGCCGGCACAATGCCGCGATAGACCAGCTCTTCTGACAGCCAACGTCGAGAACGTGCTCGCGCTTTTTTCGCGCCACCAAAGTGCCTTTGCGCTAAGCGGGCTTGCGCTGCGATCTACCCCTCCCAGCAAGGGGGCAATGCGTGCCTCGCCGGCTGACTCCAGGCGGCAGGGGACGACAAGAATGCGAGCGACAGGACGCCCGCGTAGAAATTCTCCCGCTTCATTTCTTCCCCTTCCAGATATGTGTCAGCAGGAGCGCGCCGGCGATGCCGGCTCGAGCGCCGAGCCCGGGTGCACTCACGTATTCCTTCATCTGACCAAGTTCCGCGAGCGGCGGAAGGTAGCCATTCAGATACCCGAAAGCCGCCTTGCGGATGAGCGGCAGCAAGGTACCGTCCGACATCACGCCTCCGCCAAACACCACGCGCTCGACGGAATGCATCAGTGCGATCGACGCCACCATTTGCCCTAGATAGTTGGCGATGATCGAACGCGCCACGTGCTCCCGCGGCAACTCGTCCAGGTGGCAGCCCCAACGCGCGCGGACCGCGGGCCCGCTTGCGAGCCCCTCGAGGCAGTCGCCGTGAAATGGGCACACGCCCGCGAAATGCAGATCGCGCGGATCTCGCTTCACCGGCAGATGCCCCATCTCCGCGTGCATCAATCGCCGGGCGGCATTCCCGGCGGGCGCCACGGCCCCGCCGATTCCAGTGCCGACGGTGACATACGCCACCGAGCCGAGCCCTTGCCCTGCTCCCAACTTCCATTCGGCCAGCGCCGCGGCGCCCACGTCGGTATCGAGCGCCAACGGAACAGCGAACGCGGCACGCAGAGGTGCCAGCACGTCGACGCCGGACCAGCCCGCCTTCGGCGTCGACAGCATCCTGCCGTAGCCGGCCGCACCCGGGCGCAACTCAATCGGACCGAAGCAACTGAAACCGATGGACGCCAAGGTCCCGTGCCGCTTTTGCGCCTCGAGCAGGAATCGAACGCAGTCCTGAAGCGTCGTCGCGGCATCTCTAGTCGGGAGGCTGACGCTATCGACGATGTGCACCGGCGAACGACCCAGGGCGCAGACGAACTTGGTGCCACCCCCTTCGATGCCGCCGAACATCGCGTCACTCGCCATCACGTCGACTCCAGGAGTGGTTCGCGGCGAAAGCTCGCCGCGCCCCCGACATGGTGACTACTGGAAGTTGGCGCGGAAACGCAGGCTCACCGTGCGCGGGGTGGGACCCGAGCCCGAGTTCGGGCCCGTGGTGCCGATAAACGTGGGTCCACGCTCATCCCCGAGGTTGTCGCCGACGAGCGCAAGTTCGTAAGCTCCCCTGCGCACGCCCAGAGTCGCATCGATGAGTGAATAGGCGTCGGCGTAAAGGGCGTTCGACTGCAAACGGTCGCCAATGCTGCCGTAACTGACGTTGCCGAATGCCTCGAACCCCGAGACGATGCTCCTGGTGTAAGACACGTCGAAACGAGACGTGTGCTGGATCGAGTTGACGAGCCTCGAACCGGGGCGGAACAGCGGCAACGCAATCTGCACGGCCGGAGCGATGCGATCGAACTCCGATTTTCCGACATTGCCCACCACGCTCAGGATCATGCCATCCACTGGCGGCCGCCACTGGATGTCGTAGTCGATGCCCTTCGACGTGGCGTCGCCGAAATTCGAGAAGCCGTTGACGTTAGCGATGGCCCCGGTGGTACTGGTCTGAAGATCCTCGTACTTGGTCTGATACAGGTTCAATCCGACGGAAAGACTTCTATCCTCGGCTCGCCACTTGAGACCGACCTCGTAGTTCTTCGAGGTCTCCGGATCGAGCGCGACGCTCGCCGGAACGCCGGCCTGCTGCAGGGATTGCACCTGTACCTGCGATTGGACGATGCCCGCCCGGAAGCCCGTACCCACCGTGACGAACATCGTCAGGTTGTCCGTCGGCAGCCAGGACAGGTTCGTGCGCCACGTGGTCACGTCCTTTTTCGACGGCAGGGAAATCGTGGAGTCTTCGAATGCGCGCTTGTCATGATAGGAGCGCAGGCCGATCAGCGGAACGATCTTGCCGCCGAGGAGGCCGTAGCTCAGCTCGCCGAACCCGGCATAGTTCCTGGTGAGAGTGTTGTTGTCTGCGTTGATGACCCTGCCCGGCAGCGTCAGCAAGTTCGATTGAGGCCCTTCACCGTCCTGGTAGGCGGCGCCCAGAACCCAGTGGAGCGGACTGCTGCCCGTCGAATACGCGCGCAACTCCTGAGAGAACATCCTCGGAAAAAACTGGCTCGAGAAGGACCCCGCCGGCGAGAGCGGAATGTTGATGCCGAAGCTGCCGTCGAGATCGCTGGTGGCGCTGGTGATCGAGAAACTTTCGAAGTCGATGCCGGCCGTGAAGCTCCAGAGCTGGAAGTCGCCGTCGGCGAAACTGCCCTGCCCCGCCGTGTTCTGGAAATAAGCCGGATCGACGGACGCGGTCAGGCCGGTGAACGACTGTCGGGGACGGAAGCGCCAGTACTGACCGCGCAAGGTGATGTTCTCGGCGGGCTTGTACAAGGCGGCGACCCGAATGTCATCGTTTCTCTCCTCGTTCACGCCTTTCTGGTCCGGCGAGCCATCGTACGGCCCGAAGTACGCGTCGGCCCAGCCGGGATTGTATGAGTGACCGCCGCTGATGCGAAGCGCCAGTTTGTCCTCGACCAGCGGGATGGACACCGCACCGGCCACTCCATAGTTCGCGGACCCCGCGCCCTGGGTGGTTCCGGTTTCGGCTTCCCCGATGAACTTGAAGTCTTTGAGATCCGGGTCGCGCGTGCGGAAGATGAACACGCCACCCGAAGACCCCTGGCCGTACAGTGTGCCCTGCGGGCCGCGCAGTACTTCCACCCTGTCGATGTCGATGAAACGCACCGGTGGCGCAATACCGAAATTGGTGACGACGAACGGAACGTCATCGAGATAGTAGCCGATGGGCGAATCGCCATTCGCGTTGCTGCCGCCAGCGCCGCGCAAGTTGTAGGAACGGGACGCAATCGATTGGCGCTGCCCCTCGTACGCGCCGGGAACGGCGCTCACCAGGCTGTCCATCGAGGTGATGTTCTTTTCCTTCAGCTCTTCGCCGCCGAACGCCTGGATGGCGAGTGGCACCGACTGCAGCGACTGGGCGCCGGACTTCTGCGCGGTGACGACTATTTCCTCGAGCCCGGTCGCCGCCGTGCGCGCGGCGCTTGAACTGGATGTCGCCTCCTGTGCCCATGCAGGACCGGACGACGCCGCAAGCAGCGTGATGCCCACGGCCGATACTCTAATTCGACTCATTTGAACCCCCTTCAAAACGTCAACGTCGGTATTTGCGTGAATTATGCAATCGATTGCGTAACGTTTGCAATTACTCGTATGTATCACCCGATGGCCCAGTGATCTCCGCCCCCCTCTCGTGTGCGGCGTCGCGCGTGCAGGCGCCGGCATTGGCTGTTTGTGCAATCGTTTGCTATACCGTCTGCCAGATGATCAGGATGGCGGTGCAAACGATTGCCGCAACAGTTAGAGTCCAACCGGAGGTACCCATGACGGAAGCAGCTCGCAGCGCAGACCGCAACGACAGCCTGATCCGCTGGCTCACATACCTGATGTTCTTCACGTTCGCGATGACGACCGATGCAGTCGGCAGCGTCATTCCGAAGATCATCGAGGAGTTTCGGCTGAGCCTGACCGCCGCGGGGGCGTTTCAATACGCCACCATGGCGGGCATCGCGGCCGGCGCCCTATTTCTGGGTTTCCTCGCGGACCGGATCGGTCGCAAGAACACCATCATCCTCGGGCTGGCGCTTTACGGCGCGAGCTCGCTGGTCTTCGCGATCACGCACGACTTTGCGGTATTCGTCGTGCTTCTCGGGATTGCGGGTCTGGGCATCAGCGTCTTCA
>JBDTUL010000343.1:0-6919 GCA_040007735.1 Gammaproteobacteria bacterium
GCGGTGAATTCCGCGTCGCTGCGTAACTCAAAGACCCGCACGACCAGCGGCGACGCGCGCCCCGTAGCGTCCGGGTTCAGATCGGCGGCCGCGGTGAAGAAGGTCTTGACGCGAACCGGCTGCGGCGGCTGCGAGGACGCACAGCCGGCCAGCGCGAGCCAGGCACCGGCCATGAGCCAGAGAAGGGGTTTGACGACGGAGCGGGTTGGGATCATTCCTTGAGCCTTTCGTGGTGGCGGCTACGATGCAGGTTTTCGGCGGCTTCCCTGCAGATCCTCGAGCCGCTTCTCGTAGGCGCCCGTGAACGCCTCGCCGAACATACGCTGGAACGTACTGTTTGGATCAGCAGACATGTCTTCAAACAATTCGACGTAGAGATCCCAGTAGCGAAACTTTGCGGCGAGCGGCAGGAACCCTGCCCGCTTCAAGTGCCGGTCGAATCGCTCCTGGAGCGCATCGGGATCGAAGCGCGCGAGCACGCTCTCGAAGCCCGCCTGGATTCCAGCGAGAGTGGCCTGCTGGTGCATGCGCATGTCGTCGAACGCTTCGGCAAAGGCCTGCGCAGGGGTCATGGTGATGGGCAAGCCGCGTGCGCCGAACAGCGATGCAAGCGCGTCCTGCGCATTGATCGCAAACTTCAGCGGGTTGCTCTCGGTGGCCGAGATGCGGCCACCCTGGATATGAAACTGACTCCTGAACTGCGCCCGCTCGCGCAGGACGTCGATCAACCCTTGCAACACGGCGCGCACCGCGGAGGACATCGAATTCAATGTGTCCAGCGGAACAGTGAGCGTGTCGATTCCAAACTGCCGCAGCAGCGACTCGATATCCAGCTGCTCACGTGCGTTCGGTGTACGCGGTGTTGGAAATGGTGACACGGGCGCGGGCATTGGCGGTGGCATCACCGGCGCTGGCCGTGAGGGCGGCATCTGAACGGACGTCGAGTCGGGGCTCGCGTCGTCCCAATCTTCAGCGACCGCCAGCGTGCCGGGAGCTGCGCGCGGCGGCGTGAAATGATCCGCAAGACTCGACGATGCGTTCCACGCCACCCCCGGCAGTGCGGACGGCGCAGGCCCCGGCGCACCGCCCGCTAGCTGAGCGAGTGGATCCAGCAGTTCTGCGGTTACGTCGAGCGGGCCGTCGACTGGTGCCAGCGGCGGCGGCGATTCCAGGATGACCACTGAGATCTCATGCTCATCGATATAGAGTCTGTCGCCGCTCTTCAGCGACTGGCGCTGCAGCTGTGGGAGCATGGACTGCGGGCCGTTCAACGCAACCCCGTTCTCGCCCGTGCTCTCGATGTAGAACGTGCCGTTGATGCAGTAGACGGTGGCGTGATGACGCGACACGTACGGATCCGCCAGCACCCAGTCACAGTCCGAAGCACGGCCGATGCGGCCGCCTTCGAGACCGAAGACTTTGCGCCGGACCGTGTCCGGCCGGCCGCCTGCGCGGCCGATTACTTCAAGAATCAAGTTCATCAGCCGGTCTCATGCGCGAACGCACCGGCGGTTACTCTAACGTGCTCGTTTCGAGTCCGGGACAACTTGGGCCTGAATTTTTACTGTGTGCATCCGCGCTCGCGCGGCTCGCGTATCAATCAGGTTGCACGGACTCCATGCGAGCTCGAACTGGCCGCCGCAGCGGCTGCGCGCGGCTCCTGAATCAACACATCGTCCGCATTGTGTTTGCGCTTGCCGAGCCATGTGGTCCACCCCAGCTGTCCCATTTCGCCGACACGAATGCCGGGAATTTCCACATCCCTGAGCAGCAATCGCAGTTGCCACGTCCATTCGTCGCTCGTGTAGAGACGCGTCATCGCGTACAACTCATTCAAGCCACGCGCGCCGGGAAGAAAATTCCTGAGCGTGACGAGATTCAACGGGCCGAGCACGATCTCGAACTTGTGCTGGCACTGCAAAGTCCTTCCCCCCAGCGTAGCGCCCGCTCCCAGCGAGCCACGTTCATCCGCATCGCCGAGCCGGCTACGCAGGTCCTCGGGAATGGGCAGCCATTCCCGAGTGAATTGGCTGATCTCGACCGACAAGCCGAAGTAATCGCATAGAAGGGATTCCAGGCCGTCTGCCGAGCGCGTCTGAGGCGACAGCACGCCGGCCCTGCAGAGCTTTGCGTAGTCGGGCACGGCGTCGCGCGCTTGCGCGGCGGACGGAGCCAGACCCACGAGCGCCCCCGCGTACGTCACGAAGCGATCGCTCTCCGGCCGATCCAGGCTGGTGGCCGGATCGGAATTCGCCCACGCCCGGTAGAACAGCGAGATCAGCCGGTGCTGGAAGACATTCAGGAAGTCCACGAAGGTCGCATCGTCCTTGTGACGACGCCGCTCGTATGCCAGCTCTGTGTAGTGCAATGGCATCGCGCCGTTCGGGCCGAACACGCCAAAGGAGTGCTGCTCGAGCCTCGCGAGGCCGCCTTCCGCGCCCAGGTCGAATGCAGCGACATCGGAGGGCGCGAAATCCAGATGGGGGGCCTGACCCAGACGCACGGCGTCGTCGCCCACCTTGCGCGATTCACCGATACGAGGTCGCGTGGCATACGCCTGCTCTAGCGCGCGCAAAGCCGCGAACAGGCTGAAGCGGCGCGGCTGCGCCTCGAGTTGAGCGATTGCCGTTACAGCGTCTGACGGCGGCCGAGGCGCACTGGCCATGTCTTGAGATCCCCGCGTAGCGCAGACTGCAACCGCATCTGAGTGAACGAATTGATAGAAACGTAGCGCGCAAAGAAGCGTTCGAGCACGCCGGCCAGCGGCAGCAGGCCGATGCCTTCAAATGCGGCATCGTTCGCCGTTAGCGTGACTTCAAGTCCACGCCCGTAGCATGTCGGGCCGGCACCGGGCACGCGCCTGACGACCGGTCGATAGCTCACCGCACGCAAGCCTTCAATCTGACGCGCTACGGATGCATCGTTCGGATCTGCGTAGAGGGCGAGCATGCCCCGAAGCATTTCCGCTCCGGCGGGTGCTTCACTCAGCGACAGATAGTTGAGCGACAAATGGCTGATCAGCTTCCATGCGTTGTCTCCGAACGCGGGAGAGGCACGCGGATAACTCGGGCCGGAGATGCAACGCACGCATTCCACCGGCGCACCGCCATCCATGAGAAAGTCCGCGGTGCTCTGCCCGATGGCCAGTTGAATGGGCAAATCACGGTTCGTGCAGAGCGCTTCCGCCTCCAGCTGAAGAATGTCTCCATTGAACTGCCGCTGCTTCGTATCGACAATAGACACGAAGCACTCGCTGCCAACGTACCCGGCCCGCGCCCCGCTCTGCTGCTGGCGGGCCGACAGCAGGCGCAGACGCCGCTGTAACGTGAAGTAAGCGGCGGGTTGACTCGGATCCGTGAGGTGGCTGGCGGAGTAGAACGGCAGTACCTCTGTGATGGACTCGCCTCCCGCGCCGATGGCTTGCAGCTTCTCGACGCTGTAGACCTCGAAATCCATCGGCCGGTTTCGATCCGGCACCAGATGCAGTTCCGTCTCGGTGGGCGTTACGTGAATGCGATCGGTCCGGCGGGGAAAGAGGTTCACGGCCGGCGTGCAGCCCAGCCGGAAGTGGCTCGAATCGATGGCGTTCTCGAGCGCGGGCTGGGGCCGGCTCATCGCCAGATAGATCTCGAGCTCATCGCCAGCGCAACCGGCAACGATCTTCTGCAGGTCGCGCAGTTCGAAGAACTGGAAGCGATCGGGGAACGCGAAGTACTCCTGCAGCAGCCGGTATCCCTGAAACCCACGGCGCGTCACCGGCAGCATCGCTTCGTCGTCGTCTAATCCCACATGGCGAATGCTGGTGGCCGGGCGGAAGTGGACCGCGGCACCGGGGCGCGTGGAGCGGGCGTAGAACCCCAGGCAATCTGCGAGGATCTGTTCCTGCAGACGCGCCACGATGTCCGAAGTGCCTTTCAGGAAGAACGTGAGCGCTTGGAGGGGTAACGTCTTCAGGCTGACACCAGGCGCCGCCTTGATGCGCAGGCGAATTGCCGCGCGGGCGTTGCCGTCTGTCGTGACGCCTTGAGCTGATAGCGCGCCGGAGCCCACGAGGTATTTCGCTTCTTTGACTTCGATGGGCCAGAGCATCACGGGATGCGCGGTTCGAAACTCACATGCGGTCCTGTCGCCTTTGCCGAGTGGCGTGCGCAGGCTCGTGCCGCGTGGAACTGCGTGCCCGCGTAGTAACGAACCCTCCTTCAAATCCGGCGCCAGCTCGACAATGGCGCACGCGGGAACCGGACACAGGAAGTGCGGATACACGAGTCCAAGTAAATGCTGGGTGAAGTCCGGGTGACGTGCATCGAGCTTCAGCTGCACTCGCGCGGTGAGGAAAGCGAAGCCTTCGAGCAACCGCTCGACGTAGGGGTCGGCACATTCGAGACCTTCCAGCCCCAGGCGAGCGGCGATGCGGGGATAGGCATGCGCGAACTCGGCGCCCATCTCGCGCACGAACTGGAGCTCGCGGTTGTAGTAGTCGAGAAGCCGTGGGTCCATCAGGGGTTCGTTGCGCTTGCGCGCTTCAAGTGAGCTGCGGCTGCAATGGCAGTCTGGAGACGAGGCTCAGCGACACGTTCACACCTTCGAGTTGGTAGTGAGGACGCAGGAAGAATCGCGCCCAGTAGTAGCCGGGGCCGCCCTCGACTTCCTCGAGGGTCACTTCCGCTGCCGACAACGGCTTTTCAGCGCGCACTTTGTCTCCGACGTTTTCAGGGTTTCCCAGCACGTAGTCCTGAATCCAGTCGGAGAGAAATCGTTCGAGGTGGCCGCGCGTCTCGAACGTCCCGGTCTTGTCGCGCACGATGCATTTCAGGTAGTGCGCGAAACGGCAGGTGGCCAACAGATAGGGTAGCCGTGCACCGAGCCGGGCATTCGCGGTGGCATCGGGGTCGGGGAATTCCTCCGGTCGCTGCAGCGATTGCGCACCGATGAATGCCGAGACGTCGGTACTCTTACGGTGGATCAGCGGCATGAGCCCGCAGTTGGCCAGCTCCGCCTCGCGACGGTCGCTGATGGCCACTTCCACGGAGCAGCGAATGTCGACGCCCCCGTCATCGCTGTCGAACGCGTGAATCGGCAGGCCATCCACCACGCCGCCTGAATCCATCCCGCGGATCGAAGCGCACCAGCCAAAGTGTTTGAAGGCGCGATTGATGTTCACCGCCATCGCGTAAGCTGAATTGGCCCACGTGTAGCGGGCAGAACTCTCCCCGGCAGCCTCTTCTTCGAACTCGAATTGCTCGACGGGGTCCGTTCGAGCGCCATACGGCAGGCGCGCGAGGAAGCGCGGCATGCAAAGACCCACGTACTTCGCATCGTCAGACTTGCGAAGCGCGCGCCAGGCGGCGTAGTCCGGCGCTGCGAAGATGCGCCCCAGCTCGCGCGGGTTGGCGATTTCCTGCCAGGACTCCATCGCCATGAGACCGGGGCCGGCGCCGGCGATGAACGGCGCATGCGCGGCGGCCGCGATCTGGGCCATCTGCCCCAGCAGCTCGACATCCGCCGGGGTGTGGTCGAAGTAGTAATCGCCGATCAGCGCGCCGTAGGGCTCGCCGCCGAGCTGACCGTATTCCGCTTCGTAGATCTGCCGGAACAGCGGGCTGTTATCCCACGAAGCCCCTTTGAACTTCTTCAGCGTGCGCGCGACTTCCGCCTTCGAGACATTCAGCACCCGGAGCTTCAGCATCTCGTCCGATTCGGTGTTGTGGACCAGATAGTGAAGGCCGCGCCAGGCGCTCTCCAGTTGCTGGAAACGCGGGTGATGGAGAATGGCGTCGATCGCCTGCGCAAGCTTGAGGTCGATCGCGGCGATGATCGTCTCGACCGATAGAGTGGTTCCCTCTGCATCACTCACGTCGAATTCCACGTCCCTGTCGCCCGTCAGCGACTCTGTGTCACCAGCGCGCGTGGCCTTTCGCGGTAAAACTGCCCGCCATATACGGGGACGCCGCGGCCAACGGATGCAGCGATTCGCGTGACACGCTTAACGCCGTTGGCTTAGCCGGGGGGCGGAGAACGTATTTTCCACTTCACATCCAACTGCGCGCCAACCTCGGCCAGAAAATCCCTGAGCCGCAACGGCTTAGCCAAAAACACCGAACACCCCGCCTCCATTGCCTGCTGACGCACTCGCTCCGTAGCATCCTCCGACATCCCGATAATCGGCGTCCTGTGCACCTCTTGCCCCGCACGCACTGAGCGCACGAATTCCGCGCCATCGATCACCGGCATCGCCATATCCGTGATGATGAGGTTCGGGTGAGAGTTCCTGACCCAATGCAAAGCATCGAAGCCGTTCCCCACGCCGTGCACGATGAACCCCAAAGACACCAGCAGCTGGCCCAACATGGTGCGATTGTCCTCATCGTCATCTGCAATGAGAACGGTGCGCGCGGCTCCTGAGTAACCCTCTATCTCGGCTTGCGATGCGGCCGAGCCGTTGGAAGATGCGTCCGCGTCGTTCGACGGAACATAGGGAGTGCCGCCGCCGAAGTCGGCAGTGAGCCCGCTTCCCGCGGCATCGATTCGCGCGAACTCCTTCAGATCGTCCACCAGCTTCAGGATTTGCTCGCCGGAGCGCTCGATGACGGCAAGTCCATCGCCGAGTTTTTCGGCCGAGACGATGCTTTCCCGTTTGAGCAACTGCGCGTAACCGAGGATGGCGCTCAGCGGCTTGCGTAGTTCCTGGCTCATGCGGTTGATGAACTCGCTTTTTGCGGAGTTCGCGCGCGCCGCCGCCGCCAGTTCGCCCTGGTACTGCTCGATGCGTCGGAGCAGATCCAATGCATCCCCGTCAGACATGAAACGATCCGATTCACCGCGGACGCGGCGAGGGTTGAGAGCGAGAGAGGGCGGAATCGCAGGCTGCGGCCCTGCCTTAGCACCATACATCTAAATGGAGGCGGCGCGGGACGGGGCT
>JBDTUL010000344.1:0-6887 GCA_040007735.1 Gammaproteobacteria bacterium
CTCCAGGCGGGCTCCAGAAGGTGTCGACGGAGAAAGGGCGTTAAGGACATCGTTTTCAGGCAACTCGATCATGCGAGCGGTTCAGCGGTTCGCCGCCCAGTTATGATGCGTGCGACAACGTCGGAGTCAGGTGTCCGCGTTACCGGTCGCCTTCAGGTGACCCAGGTTCAGGTGCAATCATTTCGCCACCGCCTCGCTGTTTGTGACAACCGTAATGGAAGGCCGGCGCGCGGCTGGCGGGGCCGCGCGGCGGCGGGTGAATTCGGCCTTTTGTCGTCGAATCGGCTGACATAAGTCGCCGCTCCGCGCTGTCCTGTTGGAACCGCCAGGATTGAGCTTCGGCGGGCTCGCAGAAAGCACCTGTGGCCTTCGCTCGTTTGACGGTACTTGTCTTGCTCAGCGTTGACTGGTCTCGCCGCCGCGGTTGCGGACCCGAGCCGTTGCCTCAGAAACATAACGTGACAGATTCGTTGCACACAACCGCTAACCCCGCAGGGTTCGCTCAGGCCGTTCGCGCACGGCACATGGGCGCGCTCGACGGGTTCCGTGCCGTGGCGGCGTTCAGCGTGGTCCTGGCGCACGGTTATGGCCTGACGCTTTTTGACGGCGTGACCGCATTCTTCGTTCTGAGTGGGTTCCTGATCACGACGCTGCTGCTCCGCGAACAGGAGGCGAGGGGCGCGATCTCGCTGCGCGCCTTTTACGCGCGGAGAACGCTGCGGATTTTCCCCGCCTACTACGCGTGTGTTGCGGCATCCTTCATCATCGACCATGTGGCTGGAAATCCGTGGCCGGCCGGGCTCGCCGGGTCCTCCGTCGTCTACGGCGTCAATTACTACAACGCCTTCAACGGCCATCCCTCGACCTCTATCGCGCACCTGTGGTCGCTCGGCGTCGAAGAACAGTTCTACCTGCTGTGGCCGGCCGTGTTCATTGTTCTGACTCGATTCGGCCTTCCGGTTCTCCGGCGCAGCCTGATCATCCTGATCCTCGCCGGTGTGGCCTGGCGGTGCTTCCTGCATTTCGGCGGGTTCGTCGGACAGGCGTATCTTTATAACGCGTTCGATGCCCGATTCGACAACCTCGCCGTCGGCTGCCTGTTTGCAGCAATCGCGTTGAGTCCGTCGACGGCACGCCTCGTCGAGCGCATCAGCGCGTATTCATGGACTCCCCTTGTGACCCTGGCGGCGATGGCCGTCGTGCAGCACGGCATGGGTGCCACGACGCGTCACCTCGTGGGCTTCACGCTTTATGCCGTGCTGGTAGCTGTCCTGATCGCGCAACTCCTTCACTTGCGCGAGTCGGCCCTGTGGCAATGGCTTGACTTCGCACCGGTACGCTTTCTCGGCACCATTTCGTATCCGATATACCTCTACCACGCGTGGGGATTGGGTCTCGGTCGCTGGCTCACTATGATGCCCCCTGTCGGGCAATTCGCGGCGGGCGTTGTCTTCACAATCGCCGGTGCCGTCGGATCCTACTACGTGGTCGAGCAGCCGTTCTTGAGGCTCAAACGGTACTTCGCTCCTGAGCGGGACACCCCACTGACTGCACTGCCGGTGGGCAGGGACCTGGTGCCGAAGCAGGCCGCCGCGCGGTGGACCAGGGGCGCAATGGATTTACCTTGCACGAATATTGACCCACAGCATCACCGTGCCGCTCTTGCTCCAACTCAGGACACCTGACACTCATGCATCCTGACAGGGCTCGTTCACGTGAGCGCCCGCCTGCCAATGCGGAGCCGCCAATCGAGATCACCGCCCAACCGAAAGGGGGGCGCTTTCGAGAGCTCGACTCGTTGCGCGGCCTGGCCGCTATTGCGGTGATGTTGTACCACTACACCACTCGGTACGATGAGCTGTACGCGCATCCTGCGGGGCTCCCTTTCCGTGTGGGCGAGGGCTCGGTCATCTTGGTCTTCATCATCAGCGGGTTTGCGATCACGCTGAGCCTGCTGAAGCGGCCGTATTTCGCCGCCTTTCTCGTCGCCCGCGCCGGACGGCTTCTGCCGGCATACTGGGTAGCGGTTCTTTTGACCCACGCGGTAGTCTCGACATGTGGACTGCCGGGCCGAGAGGTCGGCTTGGAGGCTACGGTTGCGAACCTCACGATGCTGCAGCACTTCATCGGTGTCGCCGACGTTGATGGCGCTTATTGGACGTTGGCGGTCCAGATGGTTTTCTACGCGCTCACAAGTCTGCTTCTGATCACGGGGCAATTCAGGAACCGGGAGAGGTTCTGCGCGGTGTGGCTGACCGTCCTGTTTGCCGGGGCGGGCATGGCGAAACTCGGCCATCCGCTGCCGTCCGCGCTGAAAACCGCGCTCATGCTCGATTTCGGCAATCTCTTCATCGCCGGAATCATGTTCTGCAGCGTTCGAATCGGGGCCGGCACCCGGGCGGGCACCGCGATCATTGTGGGCTGCCTGATGTTCGACTATCTGTTTCACGACACGACGGCATTTCGCCTGTCGTTGGTGTTCTTTGGAACTCTCTGGCTACTGAGCACGAGAAGGTTGGAGTGGCTGGCGGCCAAGCCCCTTGACTTCCTCGGCTCGATCTCCTACACGCTGTATTTGCTCCATCAGGACATCGGATACGTGGTGATGCGCGAAGCGTACCGACGGGGTGTCGCCTCGCCGGTCGAGGCGATGGCATTGGCGGTCGCGGTGTCGATGGGGCTTGCGACACTCGTTTCGGCTGTCGTTGAGCGTCCAGCCATGCGCGGGGCTCGGAAGGCGTGGGCATTGATGGAGGCGCCTCTGTGGGTGCCCCCCTTCGCTCTGCAGCCGTTTTTTAGACGGTGATCTTCTGCTCCTTTCGCCCGACGATCACTCTGGGAGCCCCTGCGGCGTCTAGCATCGCAACGACTGGCTCGTAGCACTGGGCACGCGTGAAGAGCAGCGAGACCTGGCGCTCCTGCCCGGCTCCAATCTCGAACAATAAACGGCCCCCCGGTTTCAGGAACAACGACGCGCCCCGTAAAATACGCTGGAACATCGACACGCCGTAGGGACCTCCGTCGAACGCCTCACGCGGTTCGTGACTGAGCAGGTCAGCGCTGTCTTTTTCCAATTTGCCGCTCGAGATGTAGGGAGGATTGCAGACGATCACGTCGATCGTGTCCTCGAGGCCAAGACCGGAGAGAGGCGCGAACAAGTCCCCCTGCACGATAGTCACACGATCTCGAAGCCCCAGCTTCTCGACATTCGCCCGTGCCACCGCAACCGCCCCGTCGGTCAGGTCGCTCGCCCAGACGCGAACACGTGAATCATGGCTGGCAATGGCACACGCCAGGTTGCCGGAACCGCAGCACATATCAATCAACCGGGGCTTGCCGTCGACTCCGGCCACCAGCTCGACGGCCGTCCGCCCGAGGAGCTCGGTCTCCTCTCTTGGAACCAGTGCGCCGGGTGCGATCACTAGCTCGACGCCCATGAAGCGGGTGCTCCCCTGGACGTAGGGATCGCCGGTCACGACAGCCCCGTTTTCTTGATTTTTCCAGTTGTCGTCTTGGGCAGTTCCGGGATGATCTCGATGAACTTCGGAACCATGAAGTTCTCCAGGCGCTTCTGGCACTCCGCCAGAATATCGCGTGGGTCCATCGTGACCCCTTCGTCGAGTACGACCAGTGCCTTGACCGCCTGCCCGAGAATCGGGTCGGGCACACCAATCACGGCAACTTCCCTCACCCCCGTGATGTTGACGATCGCATTCTCGACTTCCTTGGGCGCTACCTTCTCACCGCGAGACTTGATGATGTCGTCCATGCGGCCGACGAAATACAAATAGCCGTCCTCGTCCAGCTTGCAGTAATCCCCGGTGTACAGCACCATTTCGCCTGGCAGGTGGCCCGGTTTCAATTTCTTCGCGGTCTCTTCCGCTTTCTCCCAGTATCCGCGCATCACGGTGGCACCGCGGATAACGAGCTGCCCGATGTCCCCAGGGCCCAACCGCTCGTCCTTGTCGTTCACGACCCATAGCTCCGTGTTCGGGATGGCAATCCCGACGCTGAGCGGCTTGCGTTCGATGTCCGCCGGCGGCAGGTACGTGCATCGCTTGCACTCCGTCAAACCGTACATGGAAAACACCTTCGCGGATGGGAACGTCCGCTGCAGCATCTCGATATGCTTGGTCGAAAGCGCAGCAGCGGTGTTGGTGACGTATCGTACCTTTGAAAAATCGTACTGATCGATGTTCCGCAAGCCAGTGAGGATGGCGAAGATTGTCGGCACCCCCGGAAATCCGGTGACACCTTCCGAGACGACGGTGTTGAGCACCTGCGCCGGATACGTGAAGGAACGCTCGAGAACCAGGCGCCCGCCGATGCGGCATGCCATGATCAGCTGGTACAATCCATAGTCGAACGCGAGCGGCAGCACGCCGAGAATGACATCATCTTCGACATTCTCGAGATACGTGCTGACCGAGGTCGCGGCGGTGATCATGTTCCGGTGCGTCAGCATCACCCCTTTGGGATCGCCGGTACTGCCGGACGTGTAGATAATCGACGCGAGATCGACGTCGATGTTACGACGCGGGGGCGGGGAGTCGGACGACTCGGCGGCAAGCGCCTCGTCCCACGGCACGAGCCCCGCGGCCGCCCCGAGTGCCGCGGTGTCCATCCGACCCGACACGATCGAGGCGACGAGGTGCGAAGCCTTGCCGGTCGCGGGCCCCAGCGTCGGGGTGAGATGGGCGTCGCTGATGATCGCGCGGGCGCGACAGTCGTTCAGTAGGTACGCGAGTTTGTCCTCTTTGGTTTGGGGATTCACCATCGAGACGACGGCGTTCGCCTTGAGCACGCCGAAGAACGACACGACCGCCTCAACCGTGTTGTCGGCGAACACGACCACGCGGTCGCCCCGGCTCACGCCGCGCGACTTCAGGGCGTTCGCCAGTGCGTTTGACTGCCGATCGAGCTCCGCATACGTCACGCGCTCGTCCCGGCAGACCAGCGCCACCTTGTCCGGAAGGCGGTTGGCGGAATCGGTCAGAAAATCCTGCAGTTGCGGAACGCCGTTGTGCTTCATGGTGCTGTACGGGACTGAATCCTGCGACACGCGATCGAAGGTCGGCCCGTGGCCCGATCGTGGCGAGATTGCCGGCGTTCCGGTGAGAACGCCGCATCAACAGGACTATGGTGTCGTGGATTATACCAAGGCCAGCGTTGGCCGCGCCTCGAGCGAGGGAACGGTGTGGGTCTCTCCCGAGAGCATCGACATTGCCGTGCCGAATCTGAACTCGGTGAGCAGCCGTCGGAGGCGTGCCTCTGTCTTGTCGAGATTGCGATAATGGCGGAAGCGGCTCATCAACGAGCCACCCAGTCGCGGCTGATCGGGATCAATCTCCCAGGGATGGAGATAGAACATGACCGGCTTGCCTTCATGCTGGTTGACGTGGGCAATCCCTCGGCGCGTCCATCCGTACGGCAGCAATCTGAAGTAGCCACCACCGCCGATTGGCAGATTCTGGCCGCCGATCCGCACGGTTGATCCGGGCAATTCCCACAGGCTTCCGGCCTTGCGGTGCACGCGGTACGGATGCCGCGGAGATTGCGGAATGCCGTAGCGATCGTGATGGATCGGAAACACGCTCGCATCGTACGAGTAGCCTTCGGCAATCAGCACGTCGAAGGCCCACAGCGATCGGGCCGTCACCGAATAGCTCGGCGCGCGATAGCCGACGACGGCTCGGCCAGTCGCATCTTCGAGGATGCCCTTCGCCCGGCGCAGGTCCGCCGCGAACTCGGCGGGGGTGAGATCGTACACCAGCCGGTGCTCGAAACCGTGCGACGCCACTTCGTGCCCTTCCGCCGCAATCCGTCGCACGAGTGCCGGGAAGCGATCTGCCACCCATCCAAGCACGAAAAACGTCGCGGTGACATTCGCGTCGTTGAAGAGTTGCAAGAGGCATTCGGTGTTTCCGCACACCCGGCTCTCGAACCGGTCCCAGTGCGGGCGCGACACACGGCTTTCGAACGCGCTGACCTGGAAGTAGTCTTCGACATCGACAGTCATCGCATTGACGACGCCGGACGATGATGTCGCCGATCCGGGGCACGGCCGCCGTTCCACCGCCACGGGGAGAGTACCAACCGAGAGCATGCCGCGGATTGTGCAAGCACTCGGCCACCAAGTTGGACGAGCAGCCCACTTAAGTTGTTGAAAACAATCAGTCCTTAACGTGCCCTCGCTGTGTTTGTCTCATGTAGGCAGACTAAAGTCGCACCTAACGGTACTGGCACGTGGGACGCTCAATCCGACCACTGGCTCGAACAGGACGGGGGCACTCAATGGGATCCGTTGTCCACCGATGATCAGGAGCCCCCTGCAGTTTAGCGGCGACCACTATGAAAAGAACAGCCCCTACGTCGATACCAGCACACAGGTCCGATCACGGCATAAAATGAGGGACGACCGTGCCGGTCTCGCGGAAATCATTATTTACTCCACAGTCGCGGCGGAGTAATGTTAGCGACCGTATGACGCTGCGCGCGCGCCGTGTTTTTCTGGGCTGGATTCGGGATCGTTACGGATTCGCCGCGGCGGCCGGCCATGTCGGCCGGTTCCGGCGCGATGGCACCGCACTCCTCGCCGTTCGCAACGCGCCGCCGGTCGTTGTGCGGCCCGGCACCGCCGATCTGCACGTCTTCGATGAAGTATTTGGACAGAATGGCTACGGGTTCGACCTGGCGTCCAGTCCCAGCGTCATCGTCGATGCGGGTGCCCATATCGGTCTCACCGCCGCGCACTTCGCCGCTCGGTATCCCTCTGCCGCAATCCTCGCCCTCGAACCCGAGGCCGGGAATTTCGCTGTCTTGGAACAGCAGTCCAACTACCACCCCCGGATCATCCCTGTTCGTGCTGGTTTGTGGTGGCGCACCGC
>JBDTUL010000345.1:0-6870 GCA_040007735.1 Gammaproteobacteria bacterium
AAGGAATGCAGCCCGCATTCAGACAGGTGCCGCCGAACGCCGCCGCGCGCTCGAGGTTCTTCCACTCGTCGATGCACGCGACACTGAGCTTGTTCTGCGCGGCGCGAATGGCGGCCGGATAGCCTGCGGGACCGCCGCCGATGACCACGACGTCGAAATTGTCAGCCATGAAAATTTCCTACACTGGGACCGGATCAAGAGCCCTCAGTCGCCGGGCGGCTGAAGAGCTGAAATCTGACACGTAAAACCAAAAAGCCAAAAAAAACCGCAAACCTCAGACAACCTGAGTTCTGAAAACTGAACGCTGAAAGGAAGAGACGATGCGGTCAGACTTGCAGGAGCATGCGACCGGGGTCTTCGAGACAGTCTTTCACCGTCACGAGAAACTGCACGGCTTCGCGGCCATCGATGATGCGGTGATCGTAGGTGACGGCCAGGTACATCATCGGACGGATGACGATCTGCCCATTCACCACTACGGGGCGTTCCTGAGTCTTGTGCATACCCAGAATGGCGCTCTGAGGCGCATTTACAATGGGTGTAGAGAGGAGCGAGCCGAACACGCCGCCGTTCGTGATCGTGAACGTGCCGCCGGTCAGGTCATCGATGCCGATGGTGCCTTCGCGCGCCTTGGCCGCGTACGCACCGATTTCTTTTTCGATGTCCCCGAAACTCTTCGAGTCGGCGTCCCGCACCACCGGCACCATGAGGCCGCGATCGGTCGAGACGGCAACGCCGATGTCGTAATACTCGTGGTAGACGATATCGGTGCCATCCACCGATGCGTTGACCGCCGGAAATTTTTTCAGCGCCTCGATAGCAGCCTTCACGAAGAACGACATGAAGCCGAGCTTCACACCGTGTTCTTTTTCGAAGCGGTCTTTGTAGCGGCTGCGCAGTTCCATGACTGCGGTCAGGTCCACTTCATTGAATGAGGTGAGCAGAGCTTGCGTGGATTGCGCTTCGACCAGGCGCTGCGCGATGCGCTGGCGCAGGCGAGTCATGGGCACGCGCTGCTCGGCGCGGCCGACGCGAGGGCCACTGGGCTTCGCCGCTGCAGGCTTCTCTGCGGCGGCAGCAGCGGATTGAGCAGGTGCTGAGGCGGGCGCAGCGCCCGCGCCGCCCTGCTTGTCCAGATAGCCCACTACATCTGATTTCGTGAGCCGCCCGTCGCGGCCCGACGCGGGAATGCCCGCGGGATTCAGTTTGTTCTCTTCGACCAGCCGTCTCACTGAGGGGCTGAGTTTGCTGGTGTCGGCAGCGGACCCGGCATCCGAGGCGGCAGCAGGAGCCGGGCTCACCGAACCGGTCTTCGCACTGGTCGAGGCCGAGGCCGCCGCAGGCGCGGTCGTCTTCGCGGCCGGAGCTGCAGCACCCGCCGCGGCTTCTTCGATGATCGCCAGCAACTGACCACTGGTTACCGTGGCGCCACTTTCTACCTTCAACTCGCGCAGCACGCCGTTCATGGGCGCCGGCACTTCGAGCACGACCTTGTCGGTCTCGAGATCGGCCAGATTCTCATCGCGTTTCACCGCATCGCCCGGCTGCTTGTGCCACGCCACGAGCGTGGCGTCGGCAACGGATTCAGGCAGCTGGGGCACGCGGATTTCAATGGTCACAAGCTTTTCCTCAATGGGGTGGCCGTCGTCAGGCGCGCCGTTTCTCGCGCGGCCTCTTCAGTAGCAGTGGCGTGCAAGGCAGCTCCGACCAGCCCGTTCTGCTCGGCTTCATGGGTTTTCATGAGGCCCGTGGCAGGTGCTGCCGCAGGGGCACGGCCTGCGTACAGAA
Organism: Gammaproteobacteria bacterium; assembly: GCA_040007735.1. Classification (GTDB taxonomy): domain Bacteria; phylum Pseudomonadota; class Gammaproteobacteria; order Steroidobacterales; family Steroidobacteraceae; genus JADGHX01. The sequence goes on from JBDTUL010000345.1 coordinate 1,789, forward strand.
CATCTCGCCGGCCGCCAGCGACTTCCTGCAGCCGGTGCCGAATCTGATACCACGCACCCTGATTCTGCGGCTCTTCCTGACACCACACAATCTCGCGAGCGTTCGGATACTTGCGGATGACCGCTTCGTACTCTTCAGTCGGGAACGGATACAGCTGCTCGATGCGCACGAGAGCCACGTCTTTCAGGTTTTCCTTGCGACGTGCCTTGAGCAGATCGAAGTACACCTTGCCGCTGCAGAAGACCACGCGACGCACCTGCGCCACCGGCAGATCTTCTGTGTCACCGATGACGGTGGCGAACGAGCCGCGAGTGAGCTCTTCCAGAGCCGACACCGAAAGCTCATGCCGCAGCAGGCTCTTGGGCGTCATGACGATGAGCGGCTTGCGAATGGCCCGCAGCATCTGCCGGCGAAGCATGTGGAACATCTGGGCGGGCGTCGAAGGCACGACCACCTGCATGTTCATTTCCGCGCACAACTGAAGGAAGCGCTCGAGACGCGCGGAGGAATGCTCCGGCCCCTGCCCTTCGTAGCCATGCGGCAGGAACAGCGTGAGACCGCAGAGCCGGCCCCACTTCGCCTCACCCGAGCTGATGAACTGGTCGATGATCACCTGGGCGCCGTTGGCGAAGTCGCCGAACTGGCCTTCCCAGATGACGAGCGTGTCGGGCTCCGTGGTGGAGTAGCCATACTCGAAGCCCATGACTGCTTCTTCGGACAACACCGAATCGATGACCTGGAAGCGCGGCTGGCGCTCCCGGATGTGCTGCAATGGAATGTACGTGGCGTCGGACTTCTGGTCGTGAAGCACCGAGTGCCGATGGAAGAACGTGCCGCGGCCGCTATCCTGCCCGGAGAGGCGCACCGAGAAGCCATCTTCGAGAATGGATGCGTACGCCAGCGTTTCCGCGCAGCCCCAGTCGAGTGGCATTTCGCCGGCCAGCATTTTCTTGCGATTCGTCATCACCTGCGCAACGCGCGGGTGAAGGGTGAAGTCGGCGGGGAAGGACACGATGCGCTCGCCCAGCGCACGCAACCGATTCGTCTCGAGGCCGGACTGCACACGCTCGGTCCAGTCCACCTGCGAGTACTTGCTCCAGTCCACGGTGTACTTGTTGCCGATCATGCCCAGCGAAGCGCGCGCCTGCGGCCGCCCTTCATCGAGCCCCTGTCGATACTCTTCCACCATGTTGCCCGGGTCGCTTGCGGGCAGAGCGCCTTCGCCTACCAGCTTGTCCGAGTAAATCTGCCGCACTGTGGGGTGCTTGCGAATGACGCTGTACATGACCGGCTGCGTTGCCGCCGGCTCATCCGCTTCGTTGTGGCCATGACGGCGGTAACACACGAGGTCGATGACCACGTCTTTGTGGAAGCGCATGCGATATTCGAGCGCGAGGCGCGTGACGAACACCACGGCTTCCGGATCGTCCGCATTCACGTGGAAGATCGGCGCTTCGAGCATCTTCGCCACGTCGCTGCAATAGATAGTCGACCGCGCGTCGTGCGGGTCGGACATCGTGAAGCCGACCTGGTTATTAATGATGACGTGGACCGTGCCGCCCGTGTAATAGCCACGAGCCTGCGAAAGCTGCATGGTCTCCATGACCACGCCCTGCCCCGCAAACGCCGCGTCGCCGTGCACGAGAATCGGCACCACGCGATCGCCGCGCACGTCGCCCCGGCGCTCCTGGCGCGAACGCACGGAGCCCTCGACGACAGCGTTCACCACTTCGAGGTGCGACGGGTTGAAGGCGAGCACCACGTGCACGTTGCCCGAAGGCGTGCGCAGGTCTGCCGAGAACCCCTTGTGATACTTCACATCCCCGGAGCCCTTGGACTGGCTGGTGTCGTACTTGCCTTCGAATTCCGAAAACAGCACCGACGGCGACTTGCCGAGAATGTTCACGAGCATGTTGAGGCGCCCGCGATGGGCCATGCCGATGACCACCTCTTCGACGCCCACCACGCCCGCGCGCTGGATCAGGTCGTCGAACAGCGGCACGAGGGCATCGCCCCCTTCCAGCGAGAACCGCTTCTGCCCGACGTATTTGGTGTGCAGGTAGCGCTCGAGGCCTTCGGCGGCCGTGAGCTGCCAGAGGATGTTGCGGCGTTCGTCCGCCGAGAAGCGGTAGTTCAGCCGGCCGGCCTGGAACTGGTCCTGCAGCCACAGGCGCTCGTCGGAGTTCGACACATGGGCGAATTCGGCGCCCACGGAGCCTGCGTAGATGCTCTCGAGCATCGCCAGGATGTCCCGCAGCTTCATGTGGCGGGGAATGGCGTCCGTGCGGCTGCCGCTGAAAAACTGGGTGTCGAGGTCTGCCTCGCTCAGGCCGAAATAGCCCAGATTCAGTACGCTGGGGCGCGGCCTTTCCATGAGCGCCAGCGGGTCGAGGCGGGCCACGAGATGGCCGCGATTGACCCAGATCTGGATGAGCCGCGACACCGCGGCCTGCTTGGCGGCGTCTCCACCCTGCGAGGGAGGGGTTGCGGCCGAAACCGCGACCTGGCGCGCGCGCTCAGCGATTCCGGTGCGGACGGAGGCGTGGGAAGGCTCGCTCGAGACAGCGGGTGCCAGCCGCTCGAAGTATTCGCGCCAGCGGGCGTCTACGCTCGCCGGGTTGCGCAAATACTGCTCGTAAAGCGAGTCCAGGAAGTCGGCGTTGCCGCCGTACAGCGGTGTGTGTTCGAGCATGATGGAAAATGCAAGCGGGCCCGTAGTTTAACGGAACGTAGCTCGCGAGAAAACGCGAATGCCGCACAGCTTGCGAGCGCCTGGCCGTCGGCCGGCGTTCTACATGGGGTCGACGCCCGCGTCTACCAAGTATTCCAGCAGCCAGAACTCGTAGCCCACCAGCACGGCATACGCCAGAAGCACGGCGTAAAGCAGGTAACTGACGCGGATTCGGCCGAACACGCGCGCGCCGGCCAGCAGCACGAGCACGACGGTTCCGCCGGCCGTGAGCGCGAACTTGATCACCGCGAAGGCGAGCGGCGAGCCATGGACCAGGGGCTCCATGAAGGGGTTGGCCTCGTACGCACCGTGCTGGAGCAGCGTGAGGGTGAGCAATGCGTCCGCCACGCACAGGAGCAGGGTGAGCATGGCCACAGCGAGCCATTGCGGGTGGTGCCAGTCCACGGCGGCGAGCGCCTGCTCCCCGTCGCGCCGGGAGCCCCGTCGCCTGGGGTTAAAGCTTCCATGCAGGAGCGCGCGGAAGGTGCGCGTGCGACGCTCGCTGGGAATGCGGCGGTCTGAATCGCTATCCGCCACGGTTGCTCGATTGGTCTTGTGGTTCACGCGTCCCTGCTGGGGGCATCGACGCTTTCATTGTAGCGGCGTGGCGGAGTTTGCCGGCCGCACTGAGTGTGATTGGAGTCACATCGCGCGTGACCGCATCCGTTGCATCGATCAGGGCTTGAGCTCGTCCTCCACAAACCACGGGTCACCTTTCTCATCGAGATACAGTTCCTGCATCTCGGAAGCGTTGAAGGGCCGTGCGCCGCGACGTCCGAAGACTGCAACCTGACCGCCGGTTTCATCGACCTCCCTGTCCCGTTCAAGGGGACGCGACAGGGATAACGCTGGCGCATCGGTCGGGTAGCTCGCAATCAGCTCCGGTTTCGGGTCAGGGCTGAACCCGTACAACCGTGGCTGCGAATCCGGGCTGGTGAGCTGGATTACTTTGAGGCCACCGGTCCCGTCGGCCACATAGGCGAACAGGGAGGCATTCGTAGTGGCCACCACGACGTCGCGCGCGTCTTTGACGGCGCCGCCGCCGTTGAATTGGGAGTAGAGCTTCGGTTTCTCCGGCCGCTCGACGTCAACGATGGAGAGACCTTCCTTGCCGCTCGCGACATACGCGAACGTGCGGGCGAGGAACAACTTGTGGCCGTCGGCGAGCGGGACACGGGCGCCCTGCACTACCCGGGGTTTCGTGGGCTGGGTGACGTCGATGACGCCCATGCCGCCTCCGTCCACAACGAACAGATAGCGGAACTGAAGGGCGACGCTGCGCAGGTCGTTGGCGGGCAGCGTGGCAGCCACCACAGGATGCAGCGGATCTTTCAAATCCACGACCACGAGCTGAGACGGCGTAGCGATGTACGCGTAGTTACCGCCCAGTGCGATGTGGCGAGCACCGTTCAGGACGCCACCCGGGTTCCAGGTGACGGCGCGTTTTAGGAAGTTGTTGCGGAACTCGCCGTCGGCCATCGTGTTGATGTCCGTCAGGATCAGCCCTTCCTCGGCATCGATGATCACCGCGTAGTTGTAGATGGGCGCGAACGGCTGCTCGAGGTTCGTAACCCGCATGAGGTCACCCTCGTTGCGAGCGGGGTGCACAGGTTGTGTGGTGGGTAGCACCACGCACGTAGCGTTCTTGGAGGGAATGTGAGTGTCCTGCCCGGTGGGCGAGAACGGAGCGGAAATGATCTTCTGGCTGACGCCCTTGTTGCCGATGCTGGCAACGTCATATACGCGCATGCCCTTGTCGCCTTCGGCGACATACAGATACTCGCCGCGAAGCTGCAGACACTGAGCTGTACCTGAGGACTTCACTTCCGCATTTTCCAGCCGGCGCTTGCGCCTCTGGTGCTGCTGGTACCAGGTGGGGTACGCGTATTTGTGGAGATAGCTGCCGATCACCGCCTGCGGCTCTTCCCATTCGGTAACCTGCACGGCCGTGACGCTTGCCTGCGTGCCGACGTATGCGTGGAAGCCGAGGAAGTTGATGAACTGCGTGCCGAAGCCGAGCGTCTGCGCAACGATGGCGTTGTTGTCGCCGTTCTTTGCGAGGTGGCAGTCGCTGCAGGTCTTGGTTTCCGTCTTGCGCTCGGTGTGCGGATAGTGCGGATTCATGGCCTGCGAGCTATAGCCCGACGCCGCAATAGGCGGCTGTTGCACGTAGATGCGCTCGCGATTCGCGTTTGTAGAGGACAGAACCAGACCTGACGAAGAGCGCACCGGAGCGATCTTGTTGCCTTCCGTCGGGCCGCGCCGACCCAGCATGAAGATGTCGTCGCGCGCCACCTGCGGGTTGTACGTGGCGTAGTTGCGAGTCTCGCCGCCTTCGTAACGGTTGCGGC
>JBDTUL010000346.1:0-6858 GCA_040007735.1 Gammaproteobacteria bacterium
CCTGCATACACGGGCAGCGTCGGAACGGCGCCGATAAACCCTGTGCAACAGTCTGTGCCACCGCTGCCGGAGGCCACCATCAAGTCTTCTTTGACGTTCTGATAGACCCACTGCATGCACTCCGGTGTCACCGGAGACCCTGCCAGCGTGACGGACTCGAGCCGCGTCAGATCAAACTTATCCTTCGGAACTACTCCGGCCATCTGCTGGTGAGCGACGAAGGTCGGACTGGTTCCGAACATCGTGGCGCCGGACTCCTCGATCACCCACCACAACGCGTCCGGCCCCGGAAATGCGGGATTGCCGTCAAAGAGCACCGGCACCACGTCGGCGACCAGCGAGCTCACCAGAAAATTCCACACCATCCAGCCGGTGGTGGTGAAAAAGAACAAAGCCTCACGCGCATGCACGTCGTAGTTGAACTGCAGGTGCTTCAGGTGCTCGAGCAGAATGCCACCGTGCCCGTGAACGATGGCCTTCGGCAGGCCCGTCGTTCCGGAGGAAAACAAAATCCACAGCGGATGATCGAACGGCACCGGCTCGAAGCGGAACCCCGCCGCCGGCACCGGTGGCGCATCGAAGAACTCGTCCCAGCACAGCGTGTCGGCCGGCACGACCGTGCGATCACCTGCATTGAGATACGGAATGCACACGCGATGTTGGAGCGAATCGAGCTGCGCGAGGATTTTCTGCATCTCGGCGCGGCGATCGAAGCGCTTGCCGCCGTACTGGTAGCCGTCGACGTAGAAAATGACCTTCGGACTGAGCTGCGTGAAGCGCTCCAGAATTCCGGTAGGACCGAAATCCGGCCCACAACACGACCAGATCGCACCAATGCTCGCGGTGGCGAGCAGCCCAATCACCGCGTGCGGAGAATTCGGCAGCACCGCTACAACGCGATCGCCCGGCTGCACTCCCAGCTTACGCAGCGCTGTAGCGAGCGTACGAACGCGCGAACCGAGCTCGGTCCAGCTCATGCGCGCCAAGGGCTGCCCCTCGCGGGCATACATCAGTGCGTCAGTGTCAGGCTTCTCGTGCGCAAGAGCCTGCTCCGCGTAGTTGATACGCGCGCCAGGAAACCATTCCGTGCCCGGCATCTCGCGCCGGCCGAGCACGGCAGAAAAAGGCGTCGAAGACCGCAGCCCGAAATAGTCCCAGATCGCCCGCCAGAAAGACTCCAGGTCCTGAGTCGACCAGCGCCACAACGCGTCATAGCTTGCGAAGCTCAACCCGCGTTCGCGTTCGAGCCAGCGCGTGAACGCAGTGAGCTGAGATTTCTCGCGTCGGGCGGCGCTGGGCGTCCAGAGCAGCTCGCCCTCACTGACCATCGGGACGCTCTGACTTCCCCAGCCGCGCGACTTTTGCGCCACCTGTGAGCGGAACAGCGCCACTCGTGAGCAGTTCGCTGATCTGAGTCAGCACGCGATGCGGACGCCGGTTTCCGGTCTCGCGCTCCCAGGCGTCATGCGTCATCACGCCCGTGGTGACACCGAACGCCGTCGCGCGACCCCGACGCGCCATGATGATCTCCACGCTCGGGTCATCGCCGATCACACCCACGTCGCGAACCGGAACGCCGAGCCGCTTCGCCACGAAGCGCATGGCATGCTGAGACGGTTTTCCTGTGAGGATCATGGGCACGCGGGTCATGCGACGGATCGCACCGACGATTGCGTACGAGTAGCCCATGCTGCGGCCTTGCCGGGTCGCAAAGAACGGAACGTCTGAGGCGACATACAGCTTGGCGCCCGCCCAAATGGCCTGGCAGGCGGCCTCGATGTCTTTCATGTTGCATTCCGGATGCCAGCCGACATACACGGCATCCACTTCGCTCGCGCGCGGCTCGCCGGGGAAAACGATCTCGATGTCGGCATCAGCGAGCGCCGCCCCGACACCGCGCGAACCCAGGATCAACGCACGCCGAACCGCACGTGAATTCATGTGCTCAGCCGTCACACTCGAAGGCGTGAACATCTGTGCATCCTCGATCGGCAGCCCGTTTTTCCTCAACTTGGCGGCCTGCTCTGCCGGCGGATACGCGCTGCCGTTCGTCAGCACGATATAGGGAATCCCCCGCTCTTTCAGTGTCGTCAGGGTGTCTACGGCGCCCGGCAATATTTCATACCCGCCGAGCGAGCGGTCACTGAGCAGCAGCGTGCCGTCGAGATCGAACATGAACCCACGCAGAGGTCGCAACGCTTCGAGCGACTGACTCTCGACAACCGCCGCACTCATGACTGCCCCTGCGACGCTGCCCTGCGAGCGTTTCGCCGCAGCTCCAACTTGAATCCTGCTTTCTGAACGATGACGTGCTCCAGGTCCTGGCGTGCGGTGAGACTGCGAATCAGGCTGATCGTGGGTTTCATCGTCGGGTCGTAGTGACGCGCGGCCGGGCCGGCGGCCACCATCGCATCCACGAGCCCGCTCGGCATGGTGGCCCGGAGCAGGAACTCTTCATCCGACAACTTCGGCCCGATCCGGCGACGCAGCTCGTCCAGCGGGGCCATGTGAGGTTCTGCACGAAGCTCGCGCGTGCGCGGGAACGACTCGATGCGCTCCATCACGTGCGCGGCAATCGGCACGTTCGGCTTGCCGAAGCGGCCGAGCGCATAGCGAATCGCTTCATCCGGCATCACCTTGTAGCGCTCGCCGCCCATCACGTTCATCACGGCCTGAGTCATCAGAATCTGTGCGAACGGGGTCATCACGATGGGCCAGCCGAGCTCCTCGCGCACGCGCCCGAGTTCCTCGATAACCGCCCCTTCGAGGTGAGAAACACGGCTCTCCGCCAACTGCCGGCGCGTGGTTCCTACCATGCCGCCGGGCAACTGGTGATGCAGGTACGCCGCATCGAACGCCTGCGGCTTACCCACTGGCAAGCCTTCCGCCGCGGCAAGTTGCGTGAAGTAAGCGCTCACTTCCGCCAGCGCTTTATCGTCGATGCGAACCGTGTGGCCCATCGCGCGCAGGTTAGAGACGATGCGCTCGGACGGTGGATTCGACGTGCCATCCGCGGCGGCGCCCGACGCGCACTGCAGAGCATTTACGCCGTAACCCGGCGCATCCATATAAGTGAGATCGGCAAGCCCGATCGTACAGTGCGCATGCAGCTCGAGCGGCTTGGCGCCGATGACCGCTTTGACGGCCGGGATCAGCGTGCGCGCGCGGCCGGTCGAAAGCAGCCCACCCGGGTCTTTTATGTAGATGGCATCGACATCGGCACTCGCGGCGAGCTTGCGCGCCCGCTCGACGTAATGCGCATCGTCGTGCACGGGGCTCAGAGTGAACACCAGCGCCGCAATCACATACTCGCCGCCACCCTGCTTCACCATGCGCGCGCAGGTGATGTTCGACTCCGCATCGTTCGTCGGGTCCGCAAGACAAAAGCGGCGAATGCCGTTGCGCGCGAGAACCCGGAACGCGAGCGCCATGAACTCAGGACTTGCGGTTTCCCAGGAGATGAAGCGAAAGCCCGTCGACATGAACTGCAGCGGAGTGTTGGGAGTGGCCGCCGCCATGAGCCGGATGCGCTCCCAGGGATCCTCCTTCTTGTACCGGACCGCGACGCCCATGTGCGTGGACGTAGTGAAGTCGATGGCCTTGAAGCCGACGCGATCCATCGTCGGCGCAATGGTGAGCGTCCTCGCGGTATCGACGCCGAGTGCGGCCCACAGGCACTGGTTACCGTCGCGAAGGGAAGTCTCTACGATTTCGACGTCAGCCATGGCGAGCAAGCTCTGTTATCGCGGGGCGGCCTTCGAGGAAGCGCGCCAGGAAGCCGGTGTCGACGCCACCCTTCTGAAACTCAGGGTTCGCGAGCACGGCGGCATGAAAGGATAGATTTGTAGCAACGCCCACGAGACGAGTTGCCGCAACGGCCTGGCGCAACCGCTCGAGCGCCGCGGGTCGGTCCGCTGCGTGAGCGATGATCTTCGCCATCAGCGAATCATAGAACGGCGGAACGCGGGAGCCCGAGGCGATGTGCGTGTCCACGCGTATGCCGGCACCGGTGGGCCAGGACACTTCACGAACCTGCCCCGGGCTCGGGCGGAAATCGTTCGCAGGGTCTTCGGCGTTCACGCGGCACTCGATGGCCCAGCCATCGCGCTTGATATCCGACTGCGAGAACCGGAGGCCTTCGCCTGCGGCAATCGCAATCTGTTCGGCGATCAAGTCCACGCCCGTAACGGCTTCCGTAACGGGATGCTCCACCTGGATGCGGGCGTTCATCTCGAGGAAATAGAACTCGTCGCGCGTCTGATCGACGAGAAACTCGACGGTGCCGGCACCCCGGTACGACAGGCGCTCCGAGAAGCGAACCGCCGTTTCGTGAAGGGCGCTGCGCAACGTCTCTGACAAACCCGGTGCTGGCGTTTCCTCCAGCAGCTTCTGATAGCGTCGCTGCACGGAGCAGTCCCGTTCACCGAGGTGGATGACGCGGCCCAGCCCGTCGCCGAGCACCTGCACTTCAACGTGGCGCCCGCTGGAAACGAATCGCTCCAGATAGACGCGCGCATCACCGAACGCAGCGCCCGCCTCAGCGCCAGCCAGTTCGATCATCGCGGGCAGGTCTTCCAGGCGGTCCACGCGCTTCATTCCGCGCCCGCCTCCTCCGCCCACCGCTTTCACGAGCAGCGGCACGCCGATTTCACGGCCCAACGCGACGCCATCCTGGACAGAGTCAACAGCACCGCCCGGCACCACCGCAACGCCTCCTGCCTCCGCTTCAGCGCGCGCGCGCAATTTATCTCCGACCGACTCGATCTGCGCAGCGGTCGGGCCGATGAACACGACGCCCTCCTGCTCGCACAGGCGCGCGAGCGCGGCGCGTTCGGACAGGAAGCCATATCCAGGATGGATCGCATCGGACTTCGTCCCGAGCGCCGCATGCACGATAGCGTCGACCTTGAGATAGCTATCGCCCGGACGTGCGGGACCGATGCACACAGCGCGGTCCGCAAGGCGCGCGGGCACGCTGTCTCGATCTGCCGTGGACACAGCGAGCACAGTCTCAATGCGCAGCTCGCGACACGTGCGGATGATTCGGGCCGCGATCTCTCCGCGATTCGCGATGAGGATGCGACGAAAGGTCATTCGTCAGCTCTTCTTGCGGATGCGCAGCAGCGTCTGCTCGTATTCCACCAGCGCGCCGTCGCTCGCGTAGATCTCTGTAACGACACCGGCAACGTCCGCGCGCACCGTGTTCATCAGCTTCATGACTTCGATGATGCCGATGATGGTGTCGGGCTCGACGGTCGCTCCCACTTCCACGAACGCCGGTGCACCGGGTTTGGGAGCGCGATAGAACGTGCCGAGCAGCGGCGAATTCACGTCGTGCAGGCTGGGATCGGTTGAGGGCTTGACGGCAGGTGTGTGCGGCACTGAGGGAGCGGTCGGCGCCGACGCGCCGCCTTTCGCTGCACCCTGGGCTGCGGCAATCGCCGTTGCAGTCGTTGTCGTTGTGGATGGCGCGGCACTCGCCGACTCATCGAACGCGTCTGACCGTTCCAGGCCGCCCCCGCCCCCACCTCCGCTGCCTCCGCCACGCCTCAAACTGAGCTTCACTCCTTCCATCTCGAGTGTCAGCTCATCGAAGCTCGACTCCTCCACGAGGCGCATGATTTCCGCAACGTCTGCCGCCGTCAAACTCACCGTCGACCTCCGAAAATAGACATCACGTGCAAGAGGGGGTCCTCAACCGGCCGCGCAACGGAGGCAGCTTCCTTCGAGGACCAGACGGTCTCGGGCCGGCTCTGCAACAGCAGAATTTCGTTCGTATCGCGCGCCACGGCCCATTCGATGTCCTGCGGGCGACCGTAGTGTTTCTCGACCTTGCGGCCGATCGCCCTGAGCGCCTGCAATTCGGCGTCGCTCATGCACGCAACCTTGCGCAACTCATCTGCGACTGGCACGTCGTCGATGCCGCCCGCCGGCGCAGGCAGGTGTTGAATGAGCTTCTCAGAGATATCCCGCACGGAAATCTCGCCAGTAATCTTGCCCACCACCCAACGGTCCGGCGTCACTTCGCCACCGACCACCGACGAGCCGAGGCCCCATGCGCCTTCGATAGTCATGACGGAGCGGTCTCCCGTCGTCGGACTGCGGGTGAACATGACGCCCGCCGTGCGCGCATTCACCATCTTCTGAACGACGACACCCATCGCCACACCGGCCTCGGCCATTCCGCGACTGCGGCGATAGCTGACGGATTCCACCGAATACATGCTGGCCCAGCAGCTGCGTACTCGCTGGAGCGTCTGACTCAAACTCGTAACCCAAAGATAGGTATCCTGAAGCCCAGCGAAGCTCGCGTCGACTGCGTCTTCGGTGGTTGCGGAGGAACGCACGGCAACCGGCTCGGCCCCGCCGTCGCCACAGAGTGAGATGTGTGCCGATGAGATTTCCGCCAGCACATCGTCTGGCATCGGCGTCTGTTCCACCCGCGCGCGCATCTCCTGGCAACACGCCGTGACGGCTGCGAGATCCTGCGAATCCAACTGCTCAATGCGCGAACGCACCGGTGCCTGGCGCTCCAGAGCGCCGAGGAACCGCTCGAACGCGCCGGTCTTGACGACGAAGCCCGGCGGAACCGCGATGCCTGCCTTCTGCAGTTCGCCAAGACTGCCGCCCTTGCCGCCCACATGGGGCCGGTCCTCGAGACCTATGTCGGCAAACCAGCCGATGATGTCGGTAGAACGCACGTTGACCACCGTTACTGCAGGAGGGTGACGATGCCGCGCCCACCATCGACGCGAATTCTCTGCCCGTTCTTGATGCGGGACGTGGCATTGCCAGTGCCCACAACGGCAGGCAATCCGTATTCACGCGCCACGATCGCGGCATGGCTCATCGAGCCGC
>JBDTUL010000347.1:0-6852 GCA_040007735.1 Gammaproteobacteria bacterium
CCGCAATCATCGTGAGAATGCGATCCGTCACCCCCTTCAACTCCGCATCGATCTCCGCCAGCGGCCGCGGCGGCTTGAACACATAGAAGTGCCGGTTGAACGGGATCTCGTAGCCCACCCTGGTCTTCTCGTGATCGATCCACGCATCAGCCGCGTGCGGTAGCACCTCACGCTTGAAGTAAGTGTCCACGTCCTCACTCAGCGGCACATTCTCCGTGTCCCGCAGCGATGAATCAGGCGTCGGCTTGCCCTTCCCCTTGCCCTTTGTGCCGATGACCACCTTTCCGTCAGCGTCCCGCTCCGGCCGCTCCACCGTGATCGTGCGATAGCCGAACTCCTCGTTCCTGAAGATGCGGCTGATCGGCACGCCCTCTCGCCTGTATTCCTCGAACTTGCCGAACAGCCGCGTGATTTCCTCGATGTGCGCGTCGCTCAGCTCCTTTCGCTTGCTGCCGAGGCTCTTGCGCATCTTCTGCCAGTAGGCGCTGGCGTCGATCAGTTGAAGCTTTCCCTTGCGGGCGTCCGGCTTGCGATTGCTGACGATCCACACATACGTGCTGATGCCCGTGTTGTAGAACATGTCCGTCGGCAGGCCGATGATCGCCTCCACCAGGTCGTTCTCCATCACGTACCTCCGGATTTCGCTCTCTCCTGAACCAGCGCCTCCGGTGAACAACGGCGATCCATTGAGCACAATGCCGAACCGGCTTCCGCCGTCCACCGAGGGGCGCATCTTGGAAATCAGGTGAAGCAGGAAGAGGAGGGAGCCATCGCTCACACGCGGGAGGCCGGGTCCGAAGCGTCCGTCGAAGCCCTTCTGGTCGGCCTCGGTCCGGATCTCCTTCTCGATCTTCTTCCACTCCACGCCGAACGGCGGGTTGGAAAGCATGTAGTCGAAGTGCGTGCTGGGAAGGCCATCGGCGGAAAGGGTATTCCCGAAGACGATGTTGTCGATGTCCTGCCCCTTGATGAGCATGTCCGCCTTGCAGATGGCGTACGACTCCGCATTCAGCTCCTGCCCGTACATTCGCAGCCGAGCGCCGGGGTTGTGCTGGAACAGGTGCTCGCCCGCCACGCTGAGCATGCCACCCGTACCCGCCGTCGGGTCATATATGGTACGAACCACACCCGGCTTGTTGAGCGCGTCGTCGTCTTCGATGAACAGCAGGTTCACCATGAGGCGAATCACTTCGCGCGGCGTGAAGTGCTCTCCCGCCGTCTCGTTGGAGAGTTCGGCAAACTTCCGGATCAGCTCCTCGAACACCGCGCCCATCTGTGCGTTGCTGACGACGTCAGGGTGCAGGTCGATGTTCGCGAACTTCTCCGTCACCATGTACAGCAGGCCCGCCTTGGCCAGGCGATCCACCTGCGTGTGGAACTCGAAGCGTTCGAAGATGTCGCGCACAGCCGGCGAGAACGCCTGAAGGTACGCGCGCAGGTTCTCGCCGATGTTGTGCTGGTCGCCCATCAACTTCTTGAGGTCGAGCGGCGACGTATTATAGAACAGCTGGCCGGCCTTCTTGAGCAGGAACGGCTCGGGGTTCAGTCCCGCCTTTTGCCGAACGGCCAATTCGGTGAGGACTGCGGCCTTGGTGGGCTCGAGAACGCAGTCGAGGCGGCGGAGCACGGTGAAGGGAAGGATGACCTTCCCATAGTCGGATTGCTTGTAGTCCCCGCGGAGCAGATCTGCGACGGACCAGATGAAGGACGAGAGATTCGGGTCGGGCATTCGGCGTTTAGAGAGAGTGCGCGCTCCTCCAAATTTCCGCCGGGACGCGCCGCTTGGATAGGCCGCGCCTGCTCAGACCGAACCGCGGCGCGAGCGGGAGAGCGCGCGGGTTCGTCATCAGCGCGCTCCTGGAAGATCCCAAATTTCTACCCGATTGAGGGCGACGATCGGGATGGCGACTCGATGACGACGCGTGTCCACCGCAAGGTCCGCCGGCGGCCCGCTCGCGTGGATGATTGCGCGCCCACTGCCGCCAATGAAGAGATGGATGCTGCTATCCGCCTGGCTGGAGGCGAGCAGACGCCCGCCCGAAAGCACTTCGATGCCGTCGAACTTTGCGCCGGCGCTTGTCGCGACGTTTACCATGCTCGTGGTCCTCTGGGTCCATCCGTGAATCGTGTGTCCACCGTTGAACGGAAGAATGAGGAATCGCCGATTGGCGGCGTCCCAGGTGATCCCGTTGGGAGAGCCAAGCGTGGTGTCCGACACCACGAGCGTCGGACCGCCTCGCACTCGATAGAGCTTGTTCCGGGGCGTATCAGTCACGTAGATGGCACCATCGGCATCGGCGGCGACATCGTTCAGGAACCCCGGGGCAACTGACGTGAAGTCGACGTTGGCGAGGACCGCTCCGGTGCGCCGATGGAAACCGCGAACGGCGTCTGCATCGGCGACCCACACGGTGTCTCCAACGATGTACATGCCCCGCGGCGCGTGCAGCGTCACCCCGTTGGTGCCGCCGGCGATAAAGCGCATGTTCTCGATGCTGCCGTCCGGACGCATGCGGCTGATGAAGCCGTTGTTGTCGAGCGCTCCGTTGGGGCCCGTTCCCCAGTTGCTGACGAAGTACACGTCCTGATCGGGATCATACCGCACCGCTTCCGGGGCGACGAAACCATTCACCACTGCGACGGAGCGAGCGGCTTCGTATTGGGGCGTGGGATCGGCGCGCTTCGACTGCGTCGCGCAGCCGGCGGCGAGCGTGAGGAGGCAGGGAATCGCGATTGCGATGGAGAGGCGCCTTGTCATGATGTCTGCATATGCTCTTGAGGGATTCCGAACGTTGTAGTCGGACTTCGTGTGCCGATTCATTGCATGCCGATCAGCGTCACGTCGCTGACCGCATCGAGTGTCAGTTGCGCACGGCCGCGCCAATCTTCATGAGAGACCTCGTATCGAGAATTCGAGATGACGACCAGCCGTGACGACGTTCCCGCCCGCAATTATAGCACGCCATGCGACGGCACAAGCTCGGCACACACTCCGCAGTGTTAATGCACAATTGTTCTTGACAGAAGCGAAGTGCGGATTCGAGCACGCTCGCGTACTTTCGCAATCAATGCTCAAGATACTTCTCCTCGTTCCCCTGCTCGCCGCCAGCGCATTCGCACAATCGGGTCCACCCGCGACGCGTCAGCCTACCCGCGGCTTCCCGCACCTGCAGCGTAACGGGCAGGCAGTGCAGCTCATGGTGGACAGCGTCCCGTTTCTGGTACTCGGCGGCGAGCTGCACAATTCGAGTGCGTCGAGCCTGGCGTACATGGACCGCATCTGGCCCCGACTCACCCAGATGCACCTCAACACCGTGCTCGCCGCAGTATCGTGGGGCGAGATCGAACAGGACGAGGGAAGGTTCGACTTCACCGTGGTGGACGGCCTGTTGCGTGACGCCCGCAGGAATGACCTGAAGCTCGTGCTGCTCTGGTTCGGCAGCTGGAAGAACGGTCTTTCGCACTACGCGCCGGTCTGGGTAAAGCGCGACGTGGCTCGGTTTCCCCGCGCGCGACTCGCCAGCGGCGCGCCTGAAGTGCTCTCCACTCTCAGCGAAACGAATCGTGACGCCGACGCACGGGCCTTCGCCGCCTTCATGCGGCACCTGCGGGCTGTGGACGGCGCACAGCACACTGTCCTGATGATCCAGGTGGAGAATGAGGTGGGTCTCCTCGGCGACTCGCGCGATCGCAGTGCTGCGGCAAACGCAGCGTTCTCGCAGGCGGTGCCGCGCGAGTTGCTCGCGTATCTCGAGACGAATCGCGCGAGCTTGCTTCCGGAGCTGCGCACTGCACTCGACGCCACGGGCAAGAGAGCCGGGACATGGACCGAGGTCTTCGGCGCGAACCGCACGGCCGATGAAGTCTTCATGGCGTGGAACTATGCGCGGTACCTGAACCGGATCGCCGCCGCGGGCAAGGCGGAGTATCCGTTGCCCATGTTCGTGAATGCGTGGATCGTGCAGCCGCAGGACACCATGCCCGGGGACTACCCCAGCGGGGGGCCCCAGGCCCACGTGCACGATATCTGGAAAGCGGGCGCGCCTTCCATCGACATCCTGGCGCCCGACATCTACCTGCCCGACTTCCGCGGCATCACCGCACGATACCAGCGCTCCGGCACACCGCTCTTCATTCCGGAATCGCGCGCTGGCGCCGAGGGAGCCGCGAATGCCTTCTTCGCCGTCGGGGCGCGGGCTGCCATCGGCTACTCGCCGTTCGGTATCGAGAGTGTGGACAGCAATGCCGCCGCAACGCCGATCGCCAAGGCCTACGCGGTGCTCCGACAGCTCGCTCCGCTCATTCTTCGTCACCAGGCCAGCGGTACGATCGCCGGCATCGCGCTGACGACCGCTGCCGCTGAACAACGCATCTCACTGAATGGCTACGAGCTTGTCGTGACCCTGCGGGCGGGCCGGCGGGGATCTGAGGCGGCGCAGAGCGGCTATGGAGTCGTGATCGCAACCGGTCCCGACGAGTTCATCGTCGCCGGCAGCAATCTCCAGGTCACCTTCGCGCCCGCAGGTGCGACGAACCGGGTCGCCGGCCTTGCGACCGTCGACGAGGGTCAATTCGTCGCCGGCAAATGGATTGCGGAGCGCAGGCTGAACGGCGACGAAATCATGGTCTCGTACAACATGGCGGCGCTCGCCGCCGCTCGGCAGACGGGCACTGGACTCCGTTTCGGTGCCGATCCGACGGTGCAGCGCGTAGCGCTGTACCAGTACGAATAGCTGGCTGCCGGAACGGAATCCGCAATGGGAGACTCGACTCGATGAGGCACCGCTTCTCCGCGCCGGTGCGCGCGCTCCGTGTCGCGCTGATCGCGCCAGCGCTCGCGCTGCTCAGTGCCAATACGACAGCTGACGCGCAGGACCGGCCGGAGCTCGTGTACAAGATCTTCCAGTTTCCGGCCGACCGCATTCCGCGCGTCGATGGCAAGGCCGACGACTGGGCGATGGTGCCGGCCCAGTACGTGATCGGCACCGATCAGCTGGTGGACGACAGCAAGAAGCACGCAGCGCCTGATGCGAAGACGCTGGACGTCAAGGTGCGCGTCGGCTGGGTGAAGGGCATGAACCGGCTCTACTTCCTGTACGAAGCCTACGACGACTACTGGGACTTCGCGCGCCCCGATCTTCACAACGACACATTCGAGGTCGTCGTCGACGGCGACATGTCCGGCGGCCCGCTGATCGACGAGATGCATCCCAACAAGCAGATGGATCGATGGGACGCCTACTTCTCCTTCCACGGCGTCCACGCCCAGAACTACCACATCTTCACGCCCGCGGAAGGCAAGGACTGGACGATGGTGTGGGGGCCGATGCAGTGGATCAAGAAGCTGCCGTACGCGAATGCCGTGACCACCTACGACTTCAAGCCTGGCCAGCCCGGCCGGCTCACGCTCGAGTTCTGGATCACCCCGTTCGATTACGCAGGCGCCGAAGGACCGGTGCGCGCCGTGGAGTCGACGCTCACGGAGAACAAGAACATCGGGCTGGGCTTTGCCATCATCGACTACGATGACGTCGCCGCCAATGGCAACAACGGCTTCTGGAACCTGTCGCGACAGCACACGATGTACGGCAACGCATCGCAGCTGCTGACCTTCAAGCTCATGCCGCTCGAGCCTTCGCTGCGGCCACTGCTGGCGGCCGACTGGTCGTTCCTCGTCATGGACATGTCACGACGGCTGGTCGCCTTCAAGGATGAGTCGGTGGGACGCGTGACGTCGTGGCGGTGGGAGTTCGGCGATGGCGGAACGTCAACGGAGCAACACCCCACCCACGCGTACCAGCGAGCGGGCAAGTTCGTCGTGACGCTCTACGTGGATGGGCCTGATGGCAAGGCTCGGCGCGCCAAAGTCTGGGACGTGGCCGTAAAGTGAGGCGCGTCCTGCTTGCCACTTCGCTGCTCGCCTGCGCGGCCACGGCCGGCGCGCAACGTCCGTGGCAGAAGCTCGAATCGCGCACCGTTGCGCAGGTGGCGGCGCAGTTCCGCGAACCGCCGCCGGAATACAGCGCCACGGTGACGTGGGGCTGGGATCAGATGAACGAGAGCGCCATCCCGCGTGACCTCGACATCCTCTACGCGCGTGGCTTTCGCGCCGTCACCATCGAAGCGGGTTACCACATGTCATCCGATTACCTGTCGGATGGCTGGTTCTCACTCATCGCGAGGGCGGTCGAGGAAGCGCGCCGCAGGAACATGCGCGTGTGGATCATCGACGAGGGCAAGTATCCAAGTGGATTCGCCGGCGGCAAGTTCAGCCGCGAACGCCCGGAGCTCCGCATGCAGGGCGTCACCATCGCGGAGAAGATCCGCGTTCGTTCGGGGGAAACGCTGAGCCGCACGCTGCCAGTCAACGTCGTGAGCGCCGTGGCGCTGAATCTCCACGACAGCACGAACGTGGGCATCGACGTGCATTCGGGACGGCTGCAGTGGGTCGCGCCGGAAGGTGATTGGGAAGTGTGGCTCGCCGGCCACGGCTTTCACACGTCGCAGACGCGCGCGGTGAACAACGCCAGCGGCGGCAAGGACACGGTCAACTCACTGTTCGATTACCTGAATCCAGCCGCGACTCGCGTCTTCATCGACTTTACGCACGAGCAGTATCACAAGCGGCTGAGCGCCGAGTTCGGGCGCACCATACTCGGCTTTCGCGGCGACGAACCGGACTATGGCCGTACGCCGTGGACGCCCGCCATCGTTCCTGAATTCCAGCGCCGCAAGGGTTACGACGTCCGGCCGTATCTCGCATCATTCTTCCTTCGCCGACCGAGCGAAGAGCAGAACCGCGCAAAGGCCGACTACTGGGATGTGTGGTCTGCGCTATTCGGTGACAACTTC
>JBDTUL010000348.1:0-6851 GCA_040007735.1 Gammaproteobacteria bacterium
GTTGAGACGAACGGTTACCTGGGCGACGTTGTCGGCCGTCAGGTCGAACTCGCGAGCGAGCTGCAGGGTGAGCTCGGTCATGCCCTGGGTCGCCCCGCAGCTCGGAAACTTCTTGTACACCATTTGATTCATCTTCCACTCGTCACCCAGACGGGCGACGACGGTGCGCGGGGAGAGCTCGCCGCGGCCATATAGATGAGCGTACCCATAGATGCCCGACAGAAACTGGTGCGGGCCCGTGATGCCCGCCTCGGCCAACTGGGCGCATTCGACGCCGGTCTGAGCGACCCAGCCCTGGATGACACGAACGGCGAGCGTTCCGTCCACATTGCTCTGAAAACTGCCGCCGCAACGGTTGAACGCCAGGGCGAGCGCATTCTGTGTGGTCTTCGCCGACAGGCCCAGGATGCGGGCTGCCGCCGCCGTGGAGGCGAACACTGCGGCGATGCCGGTGGGGTCGAACCCGTTGTACATCGCTTCCGTCAGGTTCATTCGCGAACCAACCTCGCACCCCACCACTAGAGCGGCGAGGAACTCAGAACCGGAACAGCCACCGGCCAGCTCGGCCGCCGCGAACGCGGCAGGGACCAGAGACGAACCGTAGTGAACGCCGGGCGACATCGCATCACAGTAGTCGAGCGCCCGGGAAACCGTTCCGTTGAACTGGGCCACCGCGTGCGCCGGCAGGCCATCTCCGAAAACGAACGTGCGCGCTTCGCTGCGGCCGCCTCGAGTGCACAACAGGCGCCGCAGGGCTGCGATGCCATCTTCACCGCAGCCGGCGATGCCGGCGCCGACACTCGCCATCACTACACGCCGCACCGTACTCTCGACCGATGCCGGGATGCCGCCCGCAGGAAGGTATGTGACAAACTCGGCGAGTTCGTTTTCCGGTCTCACAAGTCCTGGCCCCCTCACCCTATCTAAGGAACATATCAATATCGGACACGCCGACACTCGGCAACTATTCTAAGAACATGCAACATTGTTGCTCACTACGCAGAGTGGACCGTGACGCGATGGGCTTGCGAAGTGCTAGTGTCGTGCCCAGCATGTCGCAGCACTCATCCAGCGCCAGGAACTCCGCGCCGCGCGAGCACGCGTGGCGCCGTTTCCCGTAGCCCCAGCGCGACCACACCGGCGGCGATGGCGAGCCCGAACATCATCCACAGCGGCGCCTGAAGTCCGGACCGGTCCGCGGCAAGGCCCGCAATAAACGGTGCCAGCACCCCGCCGAGAATCTCGCCGGTTCCCATGCAGACACCGAGAACCGTGGCCATATGCCGTGGATCGACACTCTCGGAGGGCACCGTTGCCATGAACAACGGAAAGATGCCGTTCAGTCCCCACCCGACAAAGAAAATAACCGCGAGCGCCCAGACCGAGCCTTCGAAGAACATGGCGCCCAGCGGCAGCACCACGCCAATGAAAGGCATCAGGATCATCAGAGGCCGCCGGCCGATGCGGTCCGACAGCGCCGAGATCGCCAATGCACTCAATGTGGCCGTGATTCCCAGCGTGCCCATGAGCCAGCCCATCGTCTGTGGGTCGTACTTGCGAACTTGTGTCAGGTACAGCGGCATGAAGGCCCAGCACACCACCAGATAAGACACCAGCAGCACGCCCATCACCGCGCAGATGAGCACGTTGCGCTCAGCGAACGCCTCGCGGAGGGTCCAGGCCTTGCCCGCGAGCGCAGCCGTCGCACTTGGCGCATCCGGCGGCGGGGGTCGCACGAAGCGAAAGATGAGCAGCGCCGAGAGCAGCCCGGGAGCGGCGGAGAGAAAGAACGCGTGGCGCCAGCCGAACGCAGTGGCGAATGCCACGAGCAACACGG
The DNA here is from genome assembly GCA_040007735.1 of Gammaproteobacteria bacterium. GTDB lineage: Bacteria > Pseudomonadota > Gammaproteobacteria > Steroidobacterales > Steroidobacteraceae > JADGHX01. The sequence continues at coordinate 1,838 of JBDTUL010000348.1, forward strand.
GCGCGGCAAAAGAGCCCAGCAGGTTCGAGCCGAAGTTCTGAGCGACGCCCATCGCAAGGCCCCGATGCTTCGGTTCCACTTCGACCGCGATGATTGCCTGGCTGATGGGCATGACGCCGCCTTCAGCGACGCCCATCAGCAATCGCGCACCCAGCAGCATCACGAACGATGCGGCGATTCCCGAGAGGACCGAGCACATCGAGAACGCAAGCGTTGCGAGGATGAGCAAGCCTTTGCGCGAGCCGGTGCGGTCCGAAATCATGCCGATGCCGAATGCGGCGACGGCCCAGGTGAGCGAGAGCGCGCCGGCCAGCAGACCGACCTGCGTGTTATTCAGCCCGAGGTCGGGCTGGATGAACGGCATCAGGAAGCTCATCGCATTCCGGTCGAAGAACACGATGCCGAAGTTGAGGCTGAGCAGGGCCGTCAGCAGAATCTGGTAGCCCGCCGTGCCCTGTGGCGCTCGGGTGGAATTCATCAGGGTTCCCCTTCTCTTCTTGTCGGAAGCCGCACCCGAAGGCCGGGCGGGTCAGGATGCAAGGGTCGCACGATCCGAGACAAAACAGGCTCTCGAACGCCCAGCCGGACCTGAGCGTCGCAAAGGCTGTGCACAAGGGGGGAGCGCTGTGCTACCCCCTTGTGCACAGCCTGTTCGACGGGCGGCGGCAGCATGCGATGGGGTTGCGCCGGGCACGCTTCGGATGCAGTGTCGTCCTCGCGTCTGGCGCGCCCGTCCTGTTAGCGAGGAAGCCGCGAACGCAAAGAGGGGGAAGATGCTGAACGGTATCGGGCGGGCGATCGCTATTGCGGCGTTCACCCTCATCGGCGCGCCCGCGCAGGCGCAGCAGGTCGCCAATCCAGGGTTTAAAAGCGTGGGCCGGGGTGCGCCGCTGGCAGCCGACCTGAGGGAATACCAGATCGTCGGCGCCAGCCTCACCGGCCCGCCCGGAACGCGGCCGAGAGACCGCACGGATTTCGTCGGCTCGGCCCGCAATGGCGACGCGCCGCCCGGCGTCACCCCGCTGCCCGTCGACCTCTTCACGTCCAAAGACTTCTACAAGGACCGCGCCCTCTGGAGCGATCCCCGCTATTTCCGGTGCAACAGCCCGACGGGTATCGAGGAGATGTGGGGTGCCAACGGCGCCCGCCTGATGGGTGAAACCGGAGGAGCTTCCACGGCGGCCTGGGGACGCTGCGATGGCGATTACCCCCGCGCGGCGATCGTGAGTCCCTACAAGTTCAAGACCGCGCAGGAACACTACGAAGCGCTGCTCGCGGAAACGCGCAAACGCGGCGGCCCCACGAAGCACACCTACGCCACCGTCCCCGGCGAGTGGACCGGGCGGTACATGCACCCCGGCATGACGCCGGGAAATGCTTACTGGTACCGCATGCGTCACAACCAGATAACGACCATCCTGTCGCTGCTCACGCCGGAGTATCAAAAACGGATGGTGCAGCAGGCCTACCACGAGGGGAACACGAACGCCGCGCAATGGCCTTCCCAGTACTGCTGGCCCGAAGGTTTCATGAGGCGCTGGCACGAGGCCGCAACGTGGGAGTGGGACATCATGGTCACCCCGTCGGACGTGCAGATTCTCGCGGGCGTGGCCCGCAACTTCATCACCAACATCCACGTCGGGCGCGAGTTCAGGATGGATGGCGCCGTGCCCCGTCTCGGCGCCGACGTGCCGCGCTGGTACGGCGAGACAATCGGCTTCTGGGACAAGGACACGCTGATCACCTGGACCTCCAACATCCAGGGCTGGATGGTGCACGCCGCGTTCGAGTATTCGAACAAGATGCAGAGCATCGAGATCTACTCACCCAACCGCGACGCGCAGGGCAAGTTCCTGGGCCTGAATCACGAAGCCATCTTCTACGACCCCGACGCGCTCGTGGAGCCGGTGCGCATCGTGCGCAACTACCTCAAAAAGAGCGGCCTCGAGGAAGGCGACCCGTACGTCTTCATCGACTGTGTGCAGACGATCTTCCCCATCAAGGGACACGCCACACCCGTGTCGCCGGGCTCGGTCATCGAATACCAGGTGCCCGACATGTACGGCCGGCCGTGGGCCAGAATATGGGAAGACAACTTCGAGCAGGGCATGGAAAGGCCGCAAGAAGAGGACATCTTCAGCTTCAAGTAAGCTGCAACGTCGTAGAGTTCCTGCCAGGTATTGTGTTTGAAAGAGGCGGATAGATGACAACGAAAACGAAGCCCCGGGCGCTCGGTGGCATGACGGCCGCAACGCTCACCCTGTTCGTGACGGCGGCCGCGACGCTGGCCCTGCCCGCTCGCGCCCATCATTCGTTCGCGTCGTACAACATGGAGATCACGAAGGTGTTCACCGGTGTCGTCACGCGCGTGAACCCTGACGCCAACCACCTGCAGATTTTCTTTGCGCCGATGAACGAGGAGCGCAAGAACGTGGTGCGCGATGCGGATGGCAAGCCTGTGATCTGGGCCATCGAAATGGCCGGCTCCGCGCAAGCCGCACAGGATGGCATCTCGGTCAGCAGTTTTCCGCCGGGCACTATCTTCAGTGTCGCCCTGCATCCGGTGCGCGACGGCCAGCATGCCGGCACGCGCGGGCGCGAAGGCACGCTTTACAAATGCCCCGAGAAAACGCCGCCCGCAGCCGGCAAACATTGCGATTCCGTCACGGGCAACACGCCCTTCGGCAAGGGCGGCCTGGCGCAGCCGAAGGAGTGACGTAGCGTGGGCACGTTCGCGGAGTGGCTGCAGACCACCCCTCTCAGTGTCACTATCCAGTCCGTCAGCTGGGTCGTCCCGCTGGTGCAGTCGATTCATATCGTCACTATCGGGGTCGTGTTCGTGTCGAGCCTGATGATTGCGCTACGTGTGCTGGGTCGCATTCGCGCGGATGAGCCCTTCGAAGCCGTCTGGAACCGCTTCGCGCCCTGGATGTGGGGCGGCCTCGTCGTGATGCTGGTGTCGGGCGGCACGCTCGTGATCGGCGAGCCGGTTCGTCAGGCCACGGCGTTGTCGTTCTGGATGAAGATGACGCTGGTGATCATCGGCGTGCTGGGCACCGCCTTCTTCGGCCGCTCGCTGCGCGCCACTCCCATCGTCGCGCCTGCACGGTTCTCGGCGGCAGCCCGCACCGGCGCAGTTGCACTCATCGTGCTCTGGCTCGCCATCATCTTCCTCGGGCGCGCCATCGCCTACGACAAGGAAGTGTGGGGCTCCTTCTCGCTTCACGCCTGACCATGGACATTCCGGGAATCGTACAAATCATCCAGGACTCGGCGCCGGCCGAGTGGATGCGCTCGTCCGTGAAGGCAATGCCCATCGTCGAAGCCATTCACGTGCTGGCGGCGACCACGGTGTTTGGCACCATACTCATCGTGGACCTGCGGCTGCTCGGCTTTCCCAACACGCGCCGATCCTTCACGCGCATTTCCGACGAGATGCTGCAGTTGACCTGGGCCGCATTCTTCACCGCCCTCGTCACGGGCTTTCTCATGTTCGCCGCGAATGCGGACACCTATTTCGTGAACACTGCGTTCCGCCTCAAGATGCTCGCACTGATCGGCGCCGGCGTGAACATGGCCATTTTCCAGCGCATTGCGTTTCGCACGGTCGACGCCTGGGACACCGGCACACCGCCGCTCGCGGGGCGGCTCGCCGGAGCCACCTCGATACTGATCTGGGTCACGGTGATCTTTCTCGCGCGCTGGATCGGCTTCACGAAAGGCTACAACTTCGACGTCCCCGACAACGTGGAACTCGACTTCAAGTTCTGAAAAACAAGTTTTGAAAGAAACGGCAAGGGGCAGACCATGATCGATCGGCGACGGTTCGTTGGACTGGGAACGTTGGCGGCCGGCGCGGTTGCCGCCGGCGGTTTGAGCACGGCTTTCGGGGAGAACGAAAAAATGGCACCCGGCGCCACCGTCGAAACCACTGCCGGCAAGGTTCGCGGCGCGCTGCAGGGCCAGGTGCATGCCTTCAAGGGCGTCCCGTACGGCGCCTCCACTGCCCCGCCCAACCGCTTCCTGCCGCCGCAAAAGCCCAAGCCCTGGAAGAACGTGCGGGACGCATCGCAGCTCGGCAAACGCTCACCCCAACTGTCGTCGTCGTTTCACGGGTTCGTGCCGCACGAAGTGGAAGTGATGGATCGCGACGAGCCGATGGGCGAGGACTGCCTCGTTCTCAATGTCTGGACACCGAGCCCCGGCGCGGCGGGCAAGCGCCCGGTCATGGTGTGGCTGCACGGTGGCGGATACACCAGCGGTTCGGGCGGATTCATCTGCTATGACGGCGCGCAACTGGCCGGCAAACACGACGTGGTGGTCATCACTGTCAATCACCGGCTCTCGGTGTTCGGTTATCTGCATCTCGCCGGCGTTGCAGGCGAGCGTTACGCGGATGCCAGCAACGTGGGCAATCTGGACATCATCGCTGCGCTCGAATGGGTGCGCGACAACGCGGCGGCGTTCGGTGGCGATGCCAGCAATGTCACGCTCTTCGGTCAGTCCGGCGGCGCGGGCAAGGTGAGCAGCCTGATGGCGATGCCGCGCGCGAAAGGCCTGTTTCATCGCGCTATCGTTCAGAGTGGGGCCGCGGTGCGCGGCGTAACACTCGAAGCGGCCAACAAGACCGCCGGGGAGTTTCTGACGCGGCTCGATGTGAAGCCGAACCAGTTGGACAAACTGCAGAGTCTTTCGATGGAGCAGATCCTCGCGGCCACCGAGATGGCCAAAGGCCCGCCGCTGGAGCTGGCGCCCGTGGTGGATGGCCGCTCGCTGCCCGTCAATCCGTTCGACCCGGTCGCGCCAGCCCAATCGGCCGACATTCCGCTGCTCATCGGCACGACCGAAACCGAAGTCACGTTCTTTCCAAATCAGATCCTGGATCCGATCGACGACGCAGCCCTGCATGGCCACGTGCAGAAACTGCTGCGCACGGCGAGCGACGTGCAGGTCGATCAGGTCATCGCGGCGTATCGGGCGGGCCGCCCGCGCGAAAGCAACACGGATCTCTATC
>JBDTUL010000349.1:0-6830 GCA_040007735.1 Gammaproteobacteria bacterium
TTCAGGTCGAGATTACAGCACCTCTACACCACCGGGCATGAAGCCGCCCGGCGCGACGATAAGCGGATTGACGAGTGCCGCACCCAGCGCCGGCAGCTCGATCTCAAACCGATCGCCGGGCTCTACCCGGATGCCGTCGGCGAAGCTCAGCGTCGCCGTACCGAAGAAATGCAGATGCACGTCTCCCGGTACGCGATGCGCGGCGTACTTGAAATGATGGAACTCGAGGTTCGCCAGCGAATGGCACATGTTCTGCTCGCCTGTCAGGAAGGGCTTTTCCCAACGGACGATGTCGCCGCGACAAATGCGGCTGCGACCCTCGAGATGCCGCGGCAGCGGCCCGGTGAGCAGCTCCGGGCCCACGCCGCACTGGCGCAGCTTCGAATGTGCCAGATACAGGTAGTTCTTGCGCTCCATCACATGGTCGGAGAACTCGTTGCCGATCGCGAATCCGAGCCGCATCGGACGCCCGTCCGGCGCGATGAGGTACAGCCCGACGACTTCGGGCTCTTCACCGAAATCCAGCGCAAAATCGGGCGCGATGAGAGGCTGGCCGCACGCTACGACGATGCGCCCGTTGCCTTTGTAGAACCACTCCGGCTGGGCCCCGGCGCTGCCCTCGGGCGGCCTGCCCCGCTCGAGGCCCCATTGGAACATCCGCATAGAATCCGTGAGTGCTTCCGCGTCCGCCTCTGCCGATTTAACCTTCATATGCATGGCATCGCGTGTCGAAGCGCTGCCGAGATGCGTAAGGCCCGTGCCAGACACGTGACAGTGGGCCGGATCCGCATGCGCAAGCGGCGGCAGCAATCGCGCAGACGCGAGTAGCGCGGCATAGGGTTCATCTGCGGTCAACGATCCGGCCGTCGCGATCTCCTGTTCGAGCGTCACCCGTTTCGCCATCGCCGCCGCGGCGAGCTCGTAGGTCGAAGCGTGCCCCGCGATCACCGTTATGGCGGTTCCCGCATCATTGACCCGCCCCACGCGCGGCCGGCCACCTTCATCCAGGAATTGAATCAGTCGCATCGGTCTGCAATGGAACGGTCCGTCGGAAAAGGTACCGCTACCATCTTGGATGCCACAGTGATACAAGACAAATCGAAATTAGGCGTGAACCTATACATCGATTGACATGCCGAGGGGGACAACGGCCATGCCCATCACTACACCCTGGTTCCTGCGCGGTCGACTCAAGACGCGGCAACTCATGCTGCTGATCGCGATCGCCGATGAGGGCAACATTCATCGTGCTGCAGAGACACTGAATATGTCGCAACCGGCAGCTTCCAAGCTGCTGAAGGACCTCGAAGACGTCCTCGGCATATCGCTCTTCGAACGGCTGCCGCGAGGCATGAAGCCGACGTGGTACGGCGAGACGATGATCCGCCACGCGCGCATGGCGTTGGCCAGCCTGACACTCGCGGGCGGTGAGATCGAGGCGCTGAAGACAGGTCGATTCGGCGAAGTCAGTGTCGGCGCGATCACGGGCCCTGCGCTGAGCCTGCTGCCCCGGGCTGTCGCCATTGTCGCGCGCGAGCATCCAGACCTGCGTGTGCAACTCGCCGTGGAATCGAGCGACGTTCTGCTCCAGCGGCTCACCCAGAGCACGCTCGACATCATGGTGGGTCGTCTCTTCGAGAGGCATGAGAAGACGAATCTTTCGTACGAGCGCCTCGCCGACGAACCGGTGTGCGCAGTCGTTCGGCCGGGTCACCCGATGCTTACCGGGCCGGCGCTGACGCTTACGCGACTCGAGCAGGCAGAATGGATCGTGCCGCCCATGGGCAGTGTGCTGCGCCATCGATTCGAGCTGATGTTCCAGAAGGAGGGCCTGGACATTCCGCCGCGTCTCATTGAAACCTCATCGATCCTGTTCACGACCAAGATGCTGCAGGAAAGCGACTTCGTTGCGGTCATGCCGACCGAGGTTGCACGCTACTACGCTTCGTATGGAATGATTACGATGCTCCCCATTCAGCTGTCGTGCACGATGGACGGGTTCGGCATCATCATGCGCAAGGACTGGCTGCTGTCGCCCGCGGCAAAGGTGGTGCTGAGAGCGCTCAAGACTGCGGCGGTCAGCACGTACAACTACGCGGCCGCGACACCGCTCGAGCCCAGGCCAGCTCGTGCACACGTTCGGTCGCACGAGCACGCATAGGAGGCGATCTATTACTCGGACAGGCTCCTAGGTCCATCCCGCATCTACGATGAACTCCTGCGCTGTGCAGGCGGCCGCGTCATCCGAGGCGAGAAATACGACCATCGCCGCGATGTGATGAGCGTGAATCGGATCCGGCAAGCACTGGATGCGCGCGAGCTCGCAAGCCATGTCCGGCACGGCCCGCAGACGCAGTTGCCGCTCTGTCATCACCCAGCCGGGCGATACCACATTGATGCGAATCCGCTGCGCGCCGAGTTCCTTTGCCAGGCCGCGCGTAAGCCCCATCACCGAAGACTTGGCGGTGGCATATGCCGGATAATCGCCCGCTTTCGCCTGCCAGCCTGTCGATCCGATGTTCACGATCGAGCCGCCCCCCGCCTTTTGCATGGCCGGCAGCACGGCCTGGATCGCGAAGAATGCGGGCCGCTGATTGATCGCCATGCGCTGATCCCAGTACTGCGGCGTCACCTCTGCGATCGCATGGCGATCGTCGCTCGCAACGTTGTTCACGAGAACGTTGAAATCGCCCAAGTCGCAAGCGGCGTCGCGAATCGCAGCCTGAAGGGCGAGCACGTCCGTCACATCGCACGCCCGCCACCAGGGCGCTGGCAATCCCTTTGCGAGCTGCATCTCGATGAGCTGTGTCGATTCGCGCTCGGCAATGTCGACGAACGCGACTCGCGTGCCCTGGCGGGCGAACGCTTCCACCAGACACGCACCGATTCCTGAGCCGCCTCCCGTGATGAAGACGCGTTTGCCATGCAGGCTCGGATAGTGCGCGCCGTACGCGGGCACACCGGTCTCAGCGGTTATCGTGGTCATCGTCGGGCTCCGCTTGGCAAGGTGGGGACGATACGAATCTCGTTATGGCTGCCGGGAAGATTGTGATTATTCGGGTATGAATATGCCTAGTACGATGCCCCCGCGTAAACCCTTTCCACTCCGCGATACCCCAAGGGGACCATGGCTTCCGAAAAAAAACGCCGGCTGCGTAGCCACGAATGGTTCGGCAAGGCCGACCGGGACGGGTTCATGCATCGGAGCTGGATGAAGGGACAAGGCTATCCCGACGATCTGTTCGACGGCCGCCCGGTCATTGGCATCTGCAACACGTGGTCGGAGCTCACACCCTGCAACGGGCACTTCCGCGAGCTCGCCGAGTTCGTGAAGCGCGGCGTGTACGAAGCGGGTGGGTTTCCCCTCGAGTTTCCGGTGATGTCCCTCGGTGAGACCCTGCTGCGGCCGACGGCAATGCTCTTCCGCAATCTTGCGAGCATGGACGTCGAGGAGTCGATTCGCGGCAACCCAATCGATGGCGTCGTGTTGCTGATGGGCTGTGACAAGACGACACCTGCGTTGCTGATGGGCGCATCGAGCTGCGACCTGCCGACCATCGGCTTGTCGGGGGGGCCCATGCTGAGCGGCAAGTTCCAGGGGCGGGACCTCGGCTCCGGCACGTCGGTCTGGAAGATGTCGGAAGAAGTGCGTGCCGGGCGCATGACGTGCGAACAGTTCAACTCCGCCGAGTCGTGCATGCATCGGTCCAAGGGTCACTGCATGACCATGGGCACGGCATCGACGATGGCCAGCATGGTCGAAGCACTGGGCGTGGCACTGCCCGGCAACGCTGCGATACCCGCCGTGGACGCGCGGCGCGCCCGGCAAGCGCAGCTCACGGGCCGACGCATCGTGCAGATGGTGAACGAAGACCTCCGCCTTTCGAAGATCCTCACCCGCAAGGCATTCGAGAACGCCATCAGGGTCAATGCCGCGATCGGCGGATCGACCAATGCCGTCATTCACCTCCTCGCCATCGCAGGCCGCATCGGCGTGCAGCTCGAGCTCGATGACTGGGATCGTCTCGGCTCGGCGCTCCCTTGCCTCGTGAACCTGCAACCCTCTGGGGAATACCTGATGGAGGACTTCTACTACGCAGGGGGTCTGCCGGCTGTGATGAAGGAGATCGCACACCTTCTGCACACCGATGCGCTCACCGCGAACGGCAAGAGCATTGGCGAAAACGTTCACGATGCACCGTGCTGGAATCGAGATGTCGTGCGTCCGTTCTCCGACCCTTTCAAGCGCGAAGCGGGAATTGCGATCCTGCGCGGAAATCTCGCGATGGATGGTGCCGTGATCAAACCCTCCGCAGCCTCGCCCCACCTGCTGAAGCATCGAGGCCGGGCAGTGGTGTTCGAGAACATCGAGGAGTTCAAGGCGCGCATCGGCGACGAAAATCTGGACATCGACGAGCATTGCATCATGGTGCTCAAGAACTGCGGGCCGCGCGGTTATCCAGGGATGGCAGAGGTCGGCAACATGCCGCTGCCACCGAAAGTGCTGCGCAAAGGTGTGACGGACATGGTGCGCATTTCCGATGCACGCATGAGTGGCACGGCGTACGGCACCGTAGTGCTGCACGTTTCGCCTGAGGCGGCTGCCGGGGGAGCGCTCGCGCTAGTGGAGACTGGCGACATCATCGAGCTCGACGTTCCAGGGCGTCGACTGCATCTGGATGTGAGCAGCGACGAACTGGCCAGACGCCGCGCGAGCTGGGTCGGCGTAACGGCACCTGCTCGTGGCTGGTACAAGCTTTACACCGATCATGTTCAGCAGGCACATCTGGGTGCCGATCTCGACTTCCTCGTCGGCGCCAGCGGTACTGAAGTGCCGCGTGACTCGCATTGAGTGAACGCCTTGGAGTCTCTACACCTTTGGCGTCACCGATCATGAATGAGCGCGGGCCTGCACGTCGATGAGCCGGCGCGCCTGTTCGATCAGGCTGTTCGCGCGGCCGTCACGATCAAAGCCGCTGCTGGGCATGCCTTCATCATCCAGGAAGAACGCTCGAGTGCTGGGCTGAGCGGCGGCGAAGAGGGACGCAGCTTCCTGACCCTCGCGGAATCGCCAACCGCTCAGGCTCTCAGTATTTCCAGAATGCCCTCATTCTCGATGATCGTCATATTACGTCTCAAACAGATTCAGGCCGTAATCGATGAGAAAGTGAGCCCGAAGACGCGTGAGGTTTTCTTAACCCAGGCTGCGCCAGCGGGCCGTCCTGCAGAAGCCAAAGTACTTCGGGGCGACTTTCTCGAATGAGATGTTGGCTTCGCCGAACTCGGCCCGTCAGCGATCCAGGGACTCGAACACCGCGGTGTTGAACCGCGCCTGCAGCCGCGGGCCTTCGGCTGCGTTCTGGATCATGAACACGGTGAACACGCCGCTCTTCGGATCCACCCAGAAATTGGTGCCGTCCGAGCCGCCCCAGGTCCAAACCTCGGTCGCGTGCGGGCCACCGGCGCCTGCGGGTTTCAGACCGAAGCCGAGACCGAAGCCGCCGGCGTCCTTGTAGTAGAATCTCGAACGGTCGATCCCGGGGCCGATCTGATTGGTCGTCATCAGGCGCAGCGTCTCGGGTTTCAGGATGCGCACGCCATCGAGCGCGCCGCCACCCGCGAGCATCATCGTGAAGCGCAGATAGTCCCGAGTGGTCGAGGCCAGGCCGTTCGTGCCGTACATCATCGGGTGGCGCGCAGTCGGGTCGAAGGGTCGTCCGCCCTTGGGGGGCTGAGCGACACGACCGCTCGCCTGCGACGAAGACAGGTAGAAATCCGTGTCCTTCATACCGAGCGGGGTAAAGATGCGTTCCTTCAGCACGACGTCGAAGGTCTTGCCGGTGACGACTTCCATCAGCGCGCCCAGCACGTCGACCGAGCGACCGTAGTTCCACACCGTTCCCGGATCGGCCAGCAGCGGCAACGCGCCGGTGGCGCGCGAGGCTTCGAGCACTGTTCGGTCCAGTGTCCACACGCCTGACTTCTCCCAGACTTCCGCCAGCGGCGTGCGTGGCGGACCGACCACGGCGATGAGACCGGAGGTATGCGTCAGGAGATGGCGGATCGTCATGACGGTCTTCGCCGGCCGGATCGTGCCGTGGTCGTAGACCGTCGACTGGGCGTACTCGGGCAGGTACTTCGACACCGGGTCGTCCAGGCCGATACGCCCCTCCTGCACCAGCGTCATCACGGCGACGCTGACGACCGGCTTGGTCATCGATTGGATGCGGAAGATCGTGTCGAGCGACATCGGCGTCGTATCGTCAGGACCCTGGTTTCCCAGCGTCTTCTCCCACGCCAGCTTGCCGTTGCGGCCCACGACCATCACGGCGCCCGGTACGACGCCAGCACGGATCTCGCCCCGCATCGCCTCGGCTTCCTGCTCGAGGCGCGCCGCGTCGATACCCAGCGCGGCATGCGTGGCACGTTCGGTCGCAGCGACCGAGTGGCGCGGCTGGCCGACGCAGCCCAGCAGGCAGATGAGCGCAGCGGCGCAGAATCCCACCGTGCGCATCGAGTTCACGTTCATGGAATACCTCGGAGTTCAGCGCGAGCTGCGGTCGCAACTCGACGCTGCCGAACGAGTCCTACCCGGTGCGAGAGGCTGGCACCGTCTGGCGACAGGCCTCGTTCTTCCTCGTAATGTCCCTGCCATGCCGGCCCGCGTCTAGCTCAGACGCGGGCCGGCGACGGTCAGAAGTTCTTCGCTATCGTCACATACCACTGACGTGGCGCCGCGGGCTGCGCCTGAGTGTAAGGGGAACCCAGGGCCTGCGAATCGAACACGTTGAGGTAGTACGCCTTGTCGAACAGGTTGGTCGCGCCGGCCG
>JBDTUL010000350.1:0-6825 GCA_040007735.1 Gammaproteobacteria bacterium
GGCGATGCCCGCCGGTGTGGAAGCGGGCATCCTGAAGGGTGCGTATCTGCTGCAGATCGGTGGGCGCGGCAAGGTGCGCGCCACATTGCTCGGTTCGGGCACCATTCTGCGGGAGTGTCTCGCGGCGGCGCAGCTGCTCGAGAAAGACTACGGCGTACCGACGGATGTGTTCTCGGTCACCAGCTTCAACGAGCTGCGTCGGGATGCGATGGAAGCCGATCGCTTCAACATGCTTCATCCGGGCGAGCTGCCTCGCATCCCGTATGTGCAGCAACTGTTCAAGGACCGTGAGGGTCCGGTCGTTGCGGCCACGGACTACATGCGCATCGTGCCCGACCAGATTCGGCAGTGGGTTGCCGGCCGCTACGTCACGCTGGGGACCGATGGGTATGGCCGCTCGGATTCGCGTGCGCAGCTGCGCAAGCACTTCGAGGTGGACCGCAATCACATCGCCATCGCCGCGCTCCGTGCGCTGGCGGATGAGGGCAAGGTCGACAAGGCCACGCTCAACAAGGCGATGAAGAACCTCGAAATCGACCCGTCGAAGCCCGACCCCTGGAAGGTGTAATGGCTCGCCTTATCGAAGTGCGCGTGCCCGACATGGGCAACTTCAGCGATGTCGCCGTCATCGATGTGCTCGTCAAGCCCGGGGATGCCATCGAGCGTGAAGCGTCGCTGGTCACCATCGAGACCGAGAAGGCCACGATGGATGTGCCTTCGGATGTCGCCGGCGTGGTCGAGAAGGTGCACGTCAAGAAGGGCGGCAAAGTGTCTGCGGGCGATCTGGTCGCCACGGTGAAAGCGGAAGATGGGGCCGGTGAGGCCGCAGCGGCTGCTCCGGCACCGCCGCCGGAGAAAGCTGCTGCTGCACCAACTGCTTCTCCCGCTGCTGCGTCAGCAGCGGCACCCGCTGCGGAAACGAAGTCTAAGTCGCCTGCTTCTGCAGCTCCTGCTGCAAACGGTGCGGCTGCGAGTCCCGCTCCCGCTGCACCTGCTGTCGCAGCGCCGCCGCCCGCCGCTGGTTCGACTCCGCCCGCTGCGGAGACGTCTGGCGCTTCCATTCCGGGCGGTCGAACCGATCTGGCGCCCATCAACGAAACCGGCTTCACGCGCGCGCACGCAGGCCCGTCGGTTCGCAAGTTCGCGCGCGAGCTGGGCGTGGATCTCGCGCATCTCACGGGTACCGGCTTCAAGGGCCGGCTCACCCATGACGACGTCAAGGCGTTCGTCAAGAAGGCTCTCAGTGGCGGCGGCGGCGCGGTAGCGGGCGGTTCCTCGTCAGCCGCTGCGGCTCGCTCCGGTTCGGGGCTGCCCGCCGTCTCGGTGATCGACTTCTCCAAGTTCGGTCCGGTCGAAACCAAACCCCTCACGCGCATCCAGAAGATTTCGGGTCCGCGTTTGCAGGCGAGCTGGGTCAATCTCCCGCACGTCACGCAGTTCGACGAAGCGGACATCACCGATCTCGAAGATGTGCGCACCAAGCTCAAACAGAAGGCGGCGCAGGAGGGTATCAAGCTCACTCCGCTCGCGTTCGTGGTGCGCGCCATCTGCAAGGCGCTGACGGAATTCCCCACGTTCAACTCGTCGCTCGATGCCAGCGGCGCGAACCTCGTGATGAAGAAGTACGTGCACGTTGGCTTCGCCGCGGATACGCCGGGCGGGCTGGTGGTGCCGGTCATCAAAGATGCCAATCGCAAAGACGTGTACGAACTCGCACGGCAGCTAGCAGATCTCTCTGAGAAGGCGCGTGCGGGCAAGCTCACGGTCGATCAGATGCAGGGTGGCTGCTTCACCATTTCGAGCCTGGGCGGCATCGGTGGCACGGCGTTCACGCCCATCATCAATGCGCCCGAGGTTGCGATCCTGGGCGTGTCGAAGTCGAGCATGAAGCCCGTCTACAAGGATGGGACATTCGTGCCGCGGCTGATGTTGCCACTGTCGCTGTCTTACGATCATCGCGTCGTGGATGGCGCCATGGCTGCGCGGTTCACCACGTATCTCGCGCGTGTGCTCGCAGATCCGCGGCAGTTGACCGAGGCTGTGCCTTGAGTCGCGTCGACCTCGTTGTTCCGGACCTCGGGAGCTTCGAGAGCGTCCCGGTCATCGACGTACTCGTGAAGCCGGGGGATGTGGTCGAGGTCGACACGCCGCTCATCACGCTCGAGACGGACAAAGCCGCGATGGACGTGCCCGCGAGCAGCGCGGGCAAGATCGTCGAAGTCACGTTGAAGCGTGGCGACAAGGTTTCCAAGGGCACCGTGATTGCCCGTATCGAAGCGGGTAGCGCGGGTGCCGGAGCGTCTGAGCCCGCGGCTCCCTCGGCGCCGGCAGCTGATAAGCCTCAGCGCGCGGCTGCGCGCCCGGAAAGCGGCGGCGACACCGTTCGCATGCCGATGCCGGATATGAGTCCGCCGAAGAGCCCGCCGGCTCGAGCGGCACAGGCGGCGTCGAACACTGCGGTGAAGCCGGAGCCCAGCGCTGCGGCAGAAGCCAAACCTTCCCCCAAAGCAGAACCTTCCCCCAAAGCAGAACCTTCAGCCAAAGCAGAATCTTCAGCCAAAGCAGAATCTTCAGCCAAAGCAGAATCTTCTCCTAAAGCCGACTCGGCGCAGACAACCGCTGCTCCGGCCAAAACCTTACCCGACGCCGCCGCTCCCACCAAGGTTGCGGGCGGTTCAGATCGCAAAACTCAGTTGCTGGTGCTGGGTGCCGGCCCTGGCGGCTACACCGCCGCGTTTCGCGCCGCGGACCTGGGCATGCAGGTCACCATGGTCGAGCGCTGGGCGAGCCTCGGTGGCGTTTGTTTGAATGTCGGCTGCATTCCGTCGAAGGCACTGCTCCACGCCGCGAAAGTCATCGACGAAGCCCATGCCATGGGCGCGAATGGCGTCAGCTTCGGCGCGCCGCAGATCGATTTCGACAAGCTGCGGACCTGGAAGGTGAGCATCATCAAGAAGCTCACCGGCGGCCTCAAGATGCTCGCCAAGCAGCGCAAGGTCGAAGTCGTGCAGGGCACCGGGCGCTTCGTCGGCCCGAACGTGGTCGAGGTGAAGGGCGAGAACGGCAGCGTCGAGCGCATCGCATTCGACCAATGCATCATTGCGGCGGGCTCTGAAGCCGTGCGCTTGCCGAATCTCCCCGACGACCCGCGCATCATGGATTCCACAGGCGCCCTCGAGCTGCCTCGGGATGTGAAGCGACTGCTGGTCATCGGCGGCGGCATCATCGGGCTCGAAATGGCGTGCGTGTATGACGCGCTGGGCACGAAGGTGAGCGTGGTCGAGCTCACACCCGGCCTCATGCCCGGCTGCGACCCCGATCTCGTGCGGCCGCTGGAGAAACGCCTGCGGGCGCGCTACGAACAGATCCTGGTGGGCATCAAGGTCACCGGCATCGAGGCGCAGAAGCAGGGCATCCGGGTCACGTTCGAAGGCCCGAAGGCGCCGGAGCCGCAGGTTTACGATCGCGTGCTCGTGGCGGTGGGCCGTTCGCCGAACGGCAAGGTCATTGGTGCCGAGGCTGCGGGCGTCACCGTCTCTGACCGCGGGTTCATTTCGGTGGACAAGCAGTTGCGCACGAACGTGCCGCACATCTTCGCCATCGGCGACATCGTCGGCCAGCCCATGCTCGCGCACAAGGCGATGCATGAAGCGAAAGTAGCGGCCGAAGTGGCGGCGGGTGAAAAGAGCTCGTTCGACGTGCGTGCCATTCCGTCGGTGGCGTACACCGATCCGGAAGTGGCCTGGGCAGGCCTCACAGAGACCGAGGCGCAGGCCAAGGGCATTCCCGTGAAGAAGGGCCTGTTCCCCTGGGTGGCCAGCGGCCGCTCCCTCTCGATCGGGCGGGACGAAGGCTTCACCAAACTGTTGTTCGACCCGGCGTCTCACCGATTGCTCGGCGCCGGCATCGTCGGCCCGAACGCGGGCGAGCTCATCGCAGAGCTGGTGCTCGGCATCGAGATGGGCGTGGATGCTTCGGACCTCGCACTGTCCGTGCACCCGCATCCCACACTGTCCGAGACGGTGGGCCTCGCCGCCGAAGCCTTCGAAGGCACGCTGACGGATCTCTACATTCCGAAGCGCTGAAGCGTTCTCAGACAAGCCAGGACCGCGCGATCGGCGGCCCTGGCTTGCTTTACCTCGTTGTAGCTACCGAGCTGCCGATGCGGCCACCACCGCCGCCCGCGCGTTCACGATGCCCGTGCCGCATTGACTGCAGGTGCCCGGAAACGCGCGCGTGGTATTGCGCAAGGTCGTTTCCACTTGGGCAGGAGTCAGCGCCGGATTCACTGAGAGCATCAGTGCCGCTACGGCGGAGACGTGAGGCGTCGCCATGGATGTGCCCTGGTAGTACGCGTACGTGTCGTTCGCCGGCGTCGTCCTGCCGGTGTTCAACAACGACAGCACGCCGTCGCCCTGGCCGGTGCTCTGGTCTCCTCCGGGCGCTGCCACGTCGACGATGGTGCCGAAGTTCGAATAGGGCGCGCGCGCACCCCTTCTATTGGTGGCCGCCACCACGACCACGCCCGTGCAATTGGCAGGGCTCGAGTTCTGAGCGTTCTGACGCTCGTTCCCCGCCGCTACGACGACCACCGTGCCACGAGTGCGGGCGCCGTTGACCGCGTTCTGCATCGTGGTGCCGCAAGGGCCACCGCCTCCCAGCGACAAGCTGGCCACGCGCGCGGGATTTGGGTTTCTGGGCACGCCGGAGACAGTGCCACCTGAGGCCCACACGAGACCATCCGCGATGTCAGAGGTATATCCGCCGCATCGTCCGAGCACGCGCACGGGCAGCACGCGCGCGCCGAAGGCAACGCCCGCGACGCCACCGCCGTTGTTCGTGCGGGCAGCAATGGTTCCGGAGACGTGCGTGCCGTGCCAGCTGGAATCGCTTGCAGGCGTTCCTGCGCCACATTCGCCGGCCGCGTTCCAATCCCCCGGGTCGCGCGCATCCGAATCGCGGAGATTGCCGTCGCGAGAAATGAACGTGTCGCTGATGAAGTCATAGCCGCCGACGATGTTGGCTGCCAGATCCGCATGCGGACGGTAGCCCGTGTCGATGACCGCAACGGTGACACCTTGCCCCGTGCTGAGGTCCCAGGCAGTGGGCACGTTGATGCTGCCCGTCGCTTCGTAGTAGTGCCATTGCAGGTTGTAGTACGTGTCGTTCGGCGTGAGTGTCGCGTGCAGGAGCCGGTCTGGCTCGGCGTACTCCACGTTGTCGCTGGCGGCCACTTCGGAGACGAGCTTCATGTAGTCCGGTTCCGTGAGCTCGCGATCCAGCTTCATGACGCTGGCACCGCTGGTCATGCGGCGAATGGCACTCATCGAGACTCCGTAGCGTGAGCCGATGTCCGACATGGCTCGCGCGGAGTTGGCACTGGCCAGTGAATCGTTGGCCGTCACCGTCGCGCGATACTTTACGATGATTCTTTGTGGCGGCCCGTCTGCGTATGCCGACGCGACGGCCGCTGTGGCCGTCAGAGCAAACATCGCGCGCAGCAAGCTACGGATACGGCCCCTATTGGTCTTCCGGTGATTGAATTCCATGTGATTGCTTTCCTTTTTGATTACCGGTGCTCGACGTCGGGCACCGGCCAGCAATTTGCTTCTGCGACGTCCGCGCTGTCAAAGCGTGACCAAACGGAGACGCGTGTCTTCAGCCTTTCACCACGCTCAGAACCATTTCGAGCGCTTTGCCGCCGGCACCGAGGATGGCGCCCGCGGTCACCAACTGCCCTGTGGTGTTCACGAGGATTGCAACGCGCTGTGAGCCGCGCAGTTTTTCCAGTGCGGTGTGTACAGCGCCCAGCTCAGTTTTCATGTCGATTCTGAGCACGGCGGTATCACCTTTCAGCTCTGTCCGAAGTTTCGCGATGTCGCCTTTCAGCTCCGTGCGGAGCTCCGCGATGTCACCTTTCAGCTCCGTGATGTCACCTTTCAGTTCGGTCTTCAGAGCGGCAATTTCGCCCCGCAGGCCGACATTGAGCCCGGCGACATCGCCTTTTGATTCGGTTCTCAGCTCGGCAATCGCTGCATTCGCCGCTTTCATATCGCCGCGCAACTCGCGGATGTCGACTTTAATGTCGGCGACGTCGGTCTTGATGTGCGAGACGTCGACTTCGATGGCTGCTATTCGCGCTTCCATGTGGACTTCTTCAACCTCTTCTGAATAGATTGCCCGAGCGGCTTCGTTCCTGCCCATGGTTCCACCCTGCAGCTCGCGCATCCCTGGCGAGCCGATAAGCTATGTCACTGTGTGAAGTCTAACTCTGTTTTTTGCAGAGTAATTCGTTCGTTTGTACGAAGTTTCGCGGTTCGCCAGCCCTCTCGATTCGGCGATCCGCTGCCGCGCACTGCACGCAAGAAACCGCGCGATCTGCACTGGTGAAAAAAATCTGCCACCGTCGCTACAAAATTCGCCGTGCGAGGGTGTAAGTTAAGAGCGAGCCCTACGCCGGGCTGCTCGCGTTAAATGCAAAGGCGCACAGGTTCTTCGAAAGCCAGGCGCCTTCATTCCGGCGCGCGGCAATCTGGTGGGTGATCAGCGCGAAGAAGGAAGAGACTCGCCTGAAGCGCTCGCAAACTCTGATCGAGCTGTCGGCGCAGCGGAAACTCATCCCTCAGTTCATGCGTCGGCCGGTGGGCGAATGAGTGGCCAGTAACGCGCTCGCGCAGAGAGCGGAGGCCACGAAGATGCCGTTCCACTCGAACGCATCGTGAGGCGCGGCGGCGACGCGCGGAATGTGCACGAGGAGCACCCATGACGCGTACATCGCAGCGGCAAGTGTCGCTGCGAGCCGCGCCATCACGTTCGCGACGATGC
>JBDTUL010000351.1:0-6813 GCA_040007735.1 Gammaproteobacteria bacterium
ATCGCTCTACCTACCAATCAGTTGATTTTGTTCGACTAACGTTGGGACAGCCCTGATTCCACCTGGTGTCCTGTCCCGCAAATTCCCTCATGAATCACTGCGCATGGATGGCTGAATTTGCGAGCATTTGCGGATGAAACAAATGCAAGAAACCTGCGGGACAGGACACTAGGCGGGACTCAAGAAATCACTCCTTCGCAGGAAGCCAAACCCTTTTCCATCTCGTCGACCTTCCCCCGAGTAGCAAGCTTCCACTGCGGGTCGCTTTCGGCGGCGATCAGTATCGGGCGGCTCAAATCAAACCAGTGGCGGGCCTCGCCACAAAAGTGAGCTCGCTGGGCCGTGCTCCGCGACGGCCCGGTGGCACGCAGGGCGTTCACCTGTCCGAGGCGAAAGTAATCCACCCCCAGCAGCACCCGGTTGTCGTTCAGGGCCGCAGCGGTGATTGCGGCCGACGTAGAGAGAATGGCCATCGAATCGGTGAGCCGCCGCTCGGCCGCGTCTAGTTCCCCGAGCGCGATATCGCTGACGCTCGCCTCCACCAGCGCGTAAGCCGCGTCATAACGGGCAATCTCGTTCTTGCCGTCCGCATCGAGCGCACCGCGCGTGAGGCTCACGGCTTGCAGTTGGCGTTCTCGCGCTTCACGCGGTTGTCTGAGTTGCAGCAGGGCGCTGCCCATTCCGAGCAGCGAGTAGGCGTTCATCTTCTGCAGGCGGGAGTTGTGCGGGTCGTCCTTCGCCAGCTGCCGGCCGATCTCGTACGACTTCGCATGCATCTGCAAGCCGTTGCGGTGGTCGTTCGTATAGTCCAGCAGCGCATCGCCCATGCGGCTGTAGCTGAGTGCCAGCAGCCGCTGGGTCTCGAAGTCCTTTGAGCCCCCGGCGAGCACCGCTTCGTAGAGCGCCACTGCCTGCCTGAGAAAAATGAGCCCGTCACCCACCTGGTTCGTGCGCGTGAGCTGCCAACCCAGGCTTCCCAGCGCCGACGCCAGATTTCGGCGATCTGCAACGGTGGCATCGGGTGTGGCCGCGAGCAGCTGCGCGTTGCGCAGCAGTTGCCGGGTGGCTTCCAGCGCGCCACGGCTATCGCCTTCTCCGGAGAGGCTTTCACTCAGCTTGCCGTAGTTCCTGAGCAGCTCCCGGCGAAATTCCCGATCATCAGGTGCCGCTGCGCTGAGTGCCTTGCGTATGGCGAGCGCCTTGCGATAGCTCGAAATCGCGCCCGCCGTATCGCCGAGGCTCGCGGAGCGAAATCCGCCCTGCACATCTGCGACCTTCTCGTACGCGGAGGCGAGCTCGCGCTGGAGTGAAGGCTCGCTGGCGGATTCCGCCGAGAGCGTTTCCAGATATTTTAGAGAGTTCTCCACCAGCATCTGGCGCGCCGGGGTCGAGCCGGGCAGGTCTGCGATGGCCCCGTGCACATCGAACATGAAAACATTGGCGAGCTTGCGCACTTCGTTGAAGTGCCGCTCGGCGCGCTCGCGTTCGCGAAACGCGATGTTCGCCTGCCGGCTCGTCGCGACGATGCCGCCGATGAGCGTGATGACGAGCAGGGCGATCGCGCCAATGCCGGCCTTGTGCCGGCCCGTGAACTTGCTCAACTGATAGAAGTAACTGGCGGAGCGCGCGGCGACCGGGAAACCTTCCACGTGACGGCGAATGTCGTCATCCAGGCGCTCGACCGAGGAGTAGCGCTTCACCGGGTTCTTCTCGAGCGCCATCAGCACGATGTTGTCGAGGTCGCCGCGAATCTGCCGCGAGAAGCCTGCGGTCTCGCCGTTCTCGTTTTCCTTGGCGGCGACGCTCGGCGGCTTGGCTTCCTTCCCCAGAATCTGCGTAGCCAGATCGTAGGAGAAGGTGCCGCGCAGGCGATACGGCAACACGCCCGTCAGCAGGCGATAGAGAACGACGCCGAGTGAATACACATCGCTCGAGGTGGTGACGAGCCCGCCGCGCACCTGCTCGGGGCTTGCGTACTCCGGTGTGAGGGCAAGCAGGATGGTGAGCTTCTGCTCCACTGCGCCCGGTGTGGGGTTGAGCAGGCGCGCAATGCCAAAGTCGAGCAGTTTCACCGTGCCGTGATCCGACACGAGCACGTTGTTGCACTTCAGGTCGCCATGGACCATCAGGTGCTGGTGCACGTACAGCACGGCTCCGCAAAGAGAGCGGAACAGCTCCAGGCGCTCGGAGATGCCCAGGCGATGGAAGCTGCAGTAGTCATCGATAGGCCGGCCCTGGATGTAGTCCATCACCAGGTAGGGGAGGCCTTCTTCCGTGCTGCCGGCGTCGAGCAACCGGGCGATGTTAGGGTGGTCCAGGGTCGCGAGGATTTGAGTCTCGACCTTGAAGCGCTTGAGCAGCGAGCGGGTGTCGTACCCCTTGGGCAGCACTTTGACCGCGACTTCCTTGCGGTATTCGTCATCGTCGCGAACGGCTTTGTAGACCTCGCTCATGCCGCCGCGGCCCACTTCCTCCACCAGGCGATAGTTGCCTACGCGACGGCCGATCCAGGTCGGCGGTTCTGCGTCTGGCATGATGCCGAGTGCGCGGTGTGCGGCGGGGTTCTCGATGAAATCGCCGGTGGTTTCGTGAGCGGCAAGCAGCGAGTCCACCTCGGCGCGCAGCTCAGTGTCGCCAGCGCAGGCGTCCTCTAAATACGCCGCGCGCGACTCCGCGCCTTGCTCGAGTGCCGACCCGAAGACCTCTTTTACCCGCTGCCAGCGAACGTCATCCATGGGCTATGGCCTGCGCAATCACTGACCCCGTGTCAGCTCTCGGCGCAGCCAGGCGCGCGCGAGAGTCCATTCGCGTTTCACGGTGGCGTCCGAGATTTCGATGGCCTGGGCGGTCTCCTCGATGGTGAGCCCGCCGAAGTAGCGCATCTCGACGATGCGCGCCTGGCGCGGGTCGAGCGCGGCGAGACGCGTGAGCGCGGCATCGATGGCGGTGACGTCGTCGTCCGTTTCGCCATCGACGACGTGGGGTTCGCTTGCGTACTGCGCCGGGCCGGAGGCGGAGTCGTCGGGTTCTGTCGGGTTGGTGATTTCGTCCAGGCTCACGACGATGGCGCCGCCGCCGCGTTTCGAGGCGAGCCGCGCCCGGGCGTGGTCCACGAGTATCCGGCGCATGAGGTTCGAGGCGAGCCCGAAGAAGTGCGCGCGGCTTTGCCAATCCACGGACTGCTGGTTGACCAGCCGCACGAACGCCTCGTGCACCAGCGCCGTGCGCTGGATGGTGTGGTTCGGCCGTTCCTTACGCAGGTGTCGCTGGGCCAGCGCCCGAAGCTCCTGATAGATGAGCGAGGTCACCTCACCGAGCGCGGCTTCGTCGCCGCCGCGCCACTGGGCGAGAAGTTGCGTCACCGGTCGATCCGGGCCGTGGTTCACGGATGCCCCTGCAGAATTGTTTGAGCCAAATTCTAGCGCGTTTGCGCGTCTATTCCGTGTAAGGCGTCGTGCACCGGTTTCGGGACGGCAAGCCACCATCAAAAATCATGCAGGAGAAACTCACGTGAATGCCCGGATCGATACTGTGCGGTGGATTCCCAGACTTGCCGGCGCCGCTGGCGCAACGGCCATCACCGCCGCGCTGCTGATGGGCATTGGCCTGGGTTTTCCCAACCTCGCGTCGGCGCAGATGGCGCCGCGCGTGGCGCCCGGAACCACTGCTTCGAAGGCCACAGCCGCGCCGACGGGCGTGTCGATCGAGCGCGGTCGCTACGTGGTTTCCATCTCGGGATGCAACGATTGTCACACCGGCGGTTACGGTGAGACGGCTGGCCGCATTCCTGAAAGCGATCGGTTGACGGGCCTGCCGGTGGGCTTCAAGGGGCCTTGGGGCACTTCCTATCCGGCCAATCTGCGCCTGACGGTGCAGACCCTGAACGAGTCGCAGTGGCTGACGTTCGCCCGCGCCGAGCGTCTGCCGCCAATGCCGTGGTTCTCGCTGCGTGACATGAGCGACGATGATCTTCGCTCCATGTACCGATACATCCGGGCGCTGGGCCCGAAGGGCACTCGCATGCCCGCAGCGGTCGGGCCAGGGGTCGATGCGCGCACGCCGTTCATTCTCTTCGTGCCGCAGGGCCTGCCGGCTCAGGCCGTAACGCAGACGAAGCCCGTCACCCGAGATACCCGCGGATGAGAGAAACAGCCCGCCGGAACGGGCGTAGCTACGCGCAAAGGCAGGCGGCAAAAAACGCGCTTTGTGCCGGCGGAAACGCAGTCTATATCCGAAAAAACGCCGGGCGCGCAGGCCGCAGGCGACTTTTTTCCAATGGACCTAGTGTGCTGTCCCGCAGATTTCTTGCATTTGTTTCGCCCGTAAATGCTCACAAATTCAGCCATCTCGGCGCACTGACTCATGAGCGAATTTGCGGGACAGCACACTAGGTAGCGCGCAGGGCGGTGGCGACGGGCAGGCGCGCTGCTCGTAACGCGGGCAGGGATGCCCCGATGAGGCCGATGGCCAGGGCCCAGAAAACGCTGACCACCACGAGATGGGGCGTCACGACCAGCTTGAAGATCAGGCCACCCGTGTTCACGACGTTGCCGTTGAACAGCAGCCAGGCAATGAACGCACCGAGGAATGCACCCGGCAGGGCTAGCGCCATGCCTTCAACCAGTACGGAGAGCACGATAGGGCCATTGTTGAAACCGATGGCGCGCAGCGTCCCGATCTCGCGGCGGCGGGAATCCACCGAGGCATAGAGGCTGTTGAGCGCGCCGAAGATGGCTCCACTGGCCATTACGCCGCCGACGAAGTACGCCACGAAGTTGAGCAGCTGATTCAGTTGACCGAAGGTGTCGCTCAGGTTCTGCGCCTGGGTTTTCACCTCCACCGCGATGGCGGGGTTGCTGGTCAGCGCATCCTTGAACCGGGGAATCGTCGCCGGCGAATCGAGCAGCACATTGGCACTCTGAAACGTGTTGCGGCCAAAGGCGGACATCACCGTCTCCGCGTCGGCGCGCAGGATGCTGTCGCCCAGCGAGTCGCTACCGGCGAACACCCCGACGATGGTCCAGTCGGTGCCGCGCAGATTGATGTGGCTGCCAACCTCCATGCCCTGATACATCTTGCGGATGGGGTCTGAGACGATCAGCTCATGCACGGCAGGCCTGTAGTTGCTGCCTTTCACGATCTTGAGGTTGGGCTGTACCAGTTTCACGCCCGAGGTGAATCCCACAAGGAATACATTGCCGCGTTTGCCGTCCTTCTTGATGGCATCCACATTTACCATGACGCTCGCGGCGGCGTAGGGCGTGCCATCCGCGGCGTGCTTCACGCCCGGCGCATCCTTGACGGCATCGAAGGTCTCGCGCGTGAGAACGCTCTGGGGCGCGGATTGCGCGCCTTTCCCCAGCACGACCATTTCATTCGGGCGGGCATTTCCCCCACCGAAGATAGCTACGCCCTCTCGCATGGAAAGCAGCGACACCAGCACACCGACCACCGTGGTGACGCCAACTACAGTGACCAGGGATGCGCCACGCCGTTGCCCGATGCCGCGCAGGCCCGTGGCGGTGAGTGCAATCGTCTGATTGAAGAACGTCATGTCGTGCTCCGCCTATCGATCCGCGAGTGCGTCGGCGACCTGTAGTTTGAGCGCCCGCCGCGAAGGCACCGAACCTCCGATGAGGGCGAGCAGAATCGCGAAGCCGAGTCCGGAGACGATGACGATGGCGGGCATCGAGGTGATGCCGATCATCTTCTTCGCCATGGGCAGCACGAGGGCTGCAAGCGCGAGGCCGATCGCGGCGGAGAACACGCAGAACGTGATCGACTCCGCGAGGATGAGCCACATCACCAGCCGATCCGAAAAACCGACGGTCTTCAGCACGGCGAGCTCCGGCGTGCGTTCGCGGATGGACTGCATCATCAGCGCGCCGACTGCCAGCAGCATTGCGAAGAACACGGCGCCGATGATGCCGTGGATGATGAAATCGAGGTCCGCTACACGCTGCAGCTGCGAGGCGATGAGGTCACCCTCGGCCTGAGTGCGCGTCTCGTGCGAGGAATTGGCGAACGCATTATCGATGGCAAGGCCGATGCGAGCGGCGTGGGACGGGTTGTCGATGAGCGCGACGAACATATTCGCAAGATCGCGTCCGGTCAGGCGGGCCTCGTTGAAGTAGTCGAAGCGGCAGATGAGCAGCGTCGCGTTGGTGGGCTGATCTGGAATGTCGTAGACGCCGACGATGTCGAAGGCCCACTGGTGCGAGCCGTCTGTTTTCGGCAGAGCGGATTGCAAGACCACGTGATCGCCGATTTTCCACCCGTACTCTTTCATCGTGAGCGTACCCACGATGGCGCCGGTGCGATTGCGCTTGAGAGCTTCGAGCTGCGCGCCCGGCACCTGGATCTCGCCATAGACGCTGAAATAGGTGTCGGGGTCCGCTGGGACGATGGGGACGATCTGGTCGGGCTTCTGATAGGTGCCGGCGAAGAACGTGCGCGGGCTCACCTTGAGGACCCCTAAAATGGACTGGATACGCGGCAGCATGCCCATCGGCAGGGGATCCTGAAACCCCACGCTGCTGTTGATATAGAGCCGGTCGGCGTGCGCGTTGGCGATGGCCTGCTTGATGCCGGAGTTGAGGCCCTGGAGCAGGCCGAACAGCAGGAAGGCACTCGCGATCTGCAGCAGCATCAGGATCGCACGGCTGCGTTTGCGCCAGATTCCGGCCCAGACCAGTGGCAGGTACTTCATTTCACACCCAATCCGTGTCGTGCGATTCGTACTCGGTTTGTACCGGCTTGTACCCGCCTCTCAGCCGCCCGGCGATTGAGGGCTCTCAAGACCTCTCAAGACCT
>JBDTUL010000352.1:0-6797 GCA_040007735.1 Gammaproteobacteria bacterium
GCCTGGGCCTACATCGCCGGCCGAAACGCCGTGCTGCCCGAAGATGTGCAAGCCGTCCTGCCCGCCATCGCCGCGCATCGGCTGGAACGGCGTGATCCGGTGGAAGGCAGCAGCGGCCTCGCCATCGCCAGCGAGTTGATCCGCGCAGTTCCGGTACCGCCGTGAACCGTCATGAAACGCTTCCTGCGTAAGCGGGTTGCGGCCTGGGCCCGGCGGCGGCAGGGCGTCGATGTTCCGCCGTTCGCGCTGCATTCGCGGCGCGTCTACATTCTTCCCACTGGGCTCGGCGTGGCTTTCAGCGTCATGTTGCTCGTCATGCTGGTGGCGGGGATCAACTACGGTAATAGCCTCGCCCTCTTCCTCACTTTCCTGCTGAGCGGCTTCGCACTGGTGTCGATGCACCAGTGCCATCGAAATCTCGTTCGCATATCCGTAATCAGCGCAGCAGCCGCGCCAACGTTCGCGGGTACACCCGGCAAGCTGCGCGTTACGTTCCAGAACGACGCCGCCTTCACTCGCTACGGCATCGAAGTCGCGGTGCTGGATGAAAAGCCCGCTTACGGCGACATTCGCGAACACTCACAAGGCTGCATCGACGTGGCCGTGTCCGCGCCCGCTCGCGGCGTGGTGCAGATAGATCGATTCAAAGTGTCCTGCACACATCCCTTCGGAATGCTTCGCGCATGGGCCTGGGTGCACCTGCCTCTCGAGATGGTCGTGTACCCGCGCCCACACGGCATTCGCCCGATGCCAGTCGACAGCGGATTCAAAGCCGGCACGCGTTCCCATGCCCTGTCAGGTTCCGATGAGTGGATGGGTTTGCGCCCCTTTCGCGATGGTGACTCGCCGCGGCAAGTGGCGTGGAAAGCCTACGCGCGCGGAGCGCCGCTACTCGTGAAGGAATACAGCGCGATGGGTGCGGAGCTGCGCGTATTCGATTTTGCGAAGCTGGAAGAGCTGGGCACCGAGGCACGACTCGAACAAATGGCGCGTTGGGTAGTGGATGCCGATACGCGCGGTGAGCGGTATGGCGTCATCGTTCCGCCACATCGGCTCGAGCCCGACAGCGGTCCTCAGCACCGCCACAAGAGCCTCGCGGTGCTGGCCCTGTACGGTCGGGAACGAGCTGCCAGCCACGACGGCACTCCCGGCCAAGGCAAGTCCCTGGGTCGGGGCGGCACTTCCAAACCGGCGCAAACAAAGGCCGCCAGCAATGGCTAACGCGCGCGTACAGCGTCTGTTGAACTCACCGCTCGCATGGACGAGCGCCGCGCTGATTGGCGGCATCCTGCTGCACATCGATAAGGTTCCGTTCTGGACGAGCGCGGCGGCGTTCGTTTGCATCTCGTGGCGGCTCGCCGCAGAAGTGGGGTTGCTCGGCTTGCCGGGCCGTTTTGCCAAGGTGGGCGTGGCAATCATGCTCATCGCGGCGATTTTCGCGCGCTTCCAGACGCTGAACGGATTGAGCGCGGGCACGGCCCTGCTGGTGGTGATGGCGTCGATCAAACTGCTGGAAACGCACACCCGGCGCGATCGATATGTCGTGCTCGGAGCCACAATCTTCCTGCTACTCGCCGCATGTCTCGATCGGCAGAGCATGATGCGCGTGCCTCTCTACCTGCTGCATGCGTGGCTCTGCTGTACGGCACTGGCCACCCTGGCGCACGAAACCGGCAGCGCCATGACCAACCGGATCGCGGGAGCGCTCGCTGCGCGCAGCCTGTTGATGGCTCTGCCGCTCGCCGTGGTGTTGTTCCTGTTCTTCCCCCGAATCGTCG
This sequence comes from Gammaproteobacteria bacterium, assembly GCA_040007735.1. Classification (GTDB taxonomy): domain Bacteria; phylum Pseudomonadota; class Gammaproteobacteria; order Steroidobacterales; family Steroidobacteraceae; genus JADGHX01. Next base: position 1,779 of record JBDTUL010000352.1, read on the forward strand.
GCGCCTTCTGGGTGCTGCCGCGGGCTGACGCCGCAGTCACCGGGCTCAGTGACACCATGAGCCCGGGAAGTATTTCCTCACTCGGTGAGTCGGAAGACCCGGCATTTCGTGTGCGGTTCGAAGGCACACCGCCGCCGCCCGAGGAGCGCTACTGGCGCGGCCCGGTGCTGCACGAATTCGACGGCTACACCTGGCGACAATCGCCGTCGCAGTTCTATCCGCAGCCCAACTTGCAACCGGTCAGCCCACCCTACCGCTACCGCGTGACGCTCGAGCCGAACTCGCAACGCTGGTGGTTTGCGCTGGACACCGTGACGGCGTCACCCAATCGCCACGTGATGCTGACGCCCGACCAACAGCTGATCGCGAGCGAGCCCGTAACGCGACCGACCACTTACGAGGCGGTCTCCTACACGCGCACCCTTACCACCGGCCCTCTCTCCAGAGTCGCCGAACGCCTGGACAAACGCCTGCCGCCGGGGCGCAATCGTCGCTCCGTGGAGCTCGGTCAGAGAATGCGTGCCGCCGTGGCGTCGGATGCGGAATTCGTAGATTCAGTGCTCGCGATGTTTCGACGCGGCGGCTTCACCTACACACTGACACCGCCGCTGCTCAGCCTCGACTCCGTGGATGATTTTCTCTTCAACACCAAACTGGGCTTCTGCGGGCATTACGCTTCGGCGTTCGTCACGCTGATGCGCGCGGGGGGCGTGCCGTCGCGTGTGGTCACTGGGTACCAGGGCGGCGAGTGGAATTCGATTCGGGAATACTTCCTGGTGCGACAGTCGGCCGCGCATGCCTGGGCTGAAGTCTGGCTCGACGGACGCGGCTGGATGCGCGTCGACCCCACCGCCGTCGTTGCACCTGAGCGCCTGCGCCGCGGTCTTGCGGACCTGATGCCGAGTTCACTTTCGGAGACGTCCCTCTTTCTGCGCGACGTGCCGTGGCTCGCAAACATGAGACTGCAGTGGGATGCGGTGAACGACTGGTGGAACGAGCGAGTGGTGCGCTTTGATTTCGACTCGCAATCCGACCTGCTGAAGTGGCTTGGATTCAACTCGCCAACGTGGCAGACACTGGGCTGGCTCTTCGCCGGCGGCCTCTCCGCGTGGCTGGCTATCGTGGCGTGGCAGATTGGACGCTCGCTTCGATTGACGCCGATGGATCGTCTTGCGCGCGCCTACGTAAAGCTCTGCGCGAAGCTCAACCGAGCGGGCGCGCCCCGCCAACCCCATGAAGGCCCAATCGCCTACGCCGCAACGTTGGCCGCGCGCCGCCCCGATCTCGCGGCGGTTGCGCGCTCACTGCTCAACCGATACGCCGACCTCCGATACGGGCGCCCCACCACGCCCGATGCGCCCTCTTCTAAGATTGCCGATTTCGAGCGCGCCGTCTCGCGCCTGCGCGTCGCACGTTCAACAAAAAGCACACCGTGAGTACGCAGCGACTGCCCGGTGTACCCACCACCCCGCTCCCAGCCGCCCGGCGAGTGCTTACTGCACGTGCGGCAGCACTCTTAGCCGCCCGGCGATTGAGGGCTTCTTGGCTGGGTGGCGTCAAACATCCCAGCGCCCCTTGAACGACTCCCAAATTGTTCTGGCCCTGATCATTTCTGCAGGCCTCACAACCCTCACAGCCATTCTGCTTTGGCGCTTCGTAACCACCCGCCGCAGAACCGAATCCTTCAGCGAGCCCTTCCCCTCAGAGTGGCGTCAACTGCTCGAGCACTCTCTGCCGCTCTACACGCGCATCCCGCCACCACTGCGACTGAAACTCGAACCGCTCGTCCGCGCCTTCCTGTCCGACGTCAGATTCGTAGGCTGCCAAGGCCTCGAAGTAACAAACGAGATGCGCCTGGTCATTGCCACGCAAGCGTGCCTTCTCGTCGTGATACGCAACCCCGATGCGTACACCACACTTGGCAGCGTGCTCATCTACCCAGACAAATTCGTAGTCAACGAGCCAGAAGAAGACGAATCCGGCGTAGTCACCGAAGGCGAAAACATCCTCGCAGGCCAATCAGTCGATGACACGCGAATCATCTTGTCCTGGCAGGACGTCAGGGAGAGCGGCACGGAGGGAGACGCCTACAACGTAGTGCTGCACGAATTCGCTCACTACCTCGACAACAGCGTCGACGGCGCGCTGTCCGACTCAGGCACACGACGCGAAAGCTTCGAAGCCTGGCACGACGTCCTCGATCGCGAATACGAGGCGCTCTGCAAAGCCGTCGAGCACGGCGAGGGAACCCTCATCGACCCCTACGGCGCCGAGCATCCCGCGGAATTCTTCGCCGTAGCTACCGAAACGTTCTTCGAGCGACCGCTGCAAATGCAAGGTCGCCACACGGCGCTTTACGCAGCGTTAAAGCAGTTCTACGGACTCGACCCCGCAGCGTGGTGACCGCACGGCCACCCGGCTGCGCGCCTAGACCTTCACCCGCGACAGAAACGCCCCGCCGATGACGAACAGAATGGAAATAGACACGATCGCAAGCCGCGAGTCGCCGGTGGTCAACGCCACTACTCCGGTCAGAAGCGGCCCGAGAATCGCCGCGGCCTTGCCCATGAGGTTGTAGAAGCCGAAGAACTCTCCGGACTTGCCCGCCGGCACGAGACGCCCGTAGAGCGAGCGAGAGAGCGACTGCACTCCACCCTGCACCAGGCCAATGATCACGGCCAAAACGTAGAACTCTGCCTCGGAATCCAGGAAGTACGCGTACATCGACGCACCCATGTACACGCCGATTCCAATAAAAATGCCTGCCTTCGGCCCGACGCGCTTGCCCAGCCACCCGAAGGCCAGCGCAGCCGGGAAACCGACAAATTGCACCAGCAACAGTGCGGTGATCAGGCTCGCCTGCTTGAGACCCAGCGACAAGCCGTAATCCACCGCCATCTTGATGATGGTGTTCACACCATCAATGTAGAACCAGTACGCGAGCAGGAACCAGAGCAGCGTCTTGTCAGTGCGCAGATAACGAATCGTTCCCACCAACTCGACCGCACCGGCCCGAATGGCGGGCAGGAACGGCAACGGCGCAGCCGCGCGGGACTCTTTCACGAACAGCAGCACGGGAATGGTGAACACGATCCACCACACGCCCACCGAGAGGAAGGACAGCCGCACGCCCTCACCCGCATCGGCAATTCCAAACATCGCAGGCTTGGTGACCATCAGCACGTTCACCGCGAACAGCAGGCCGCCACCGAGGTAACCCATCGCATAGCCGTAGCCCGAAGCGAGGTCGTAGTCTTTTTCTTCAGCAATATCCGGGAGCAGCGAATCGTAGAACTGGTTGCCGTGCCAGAACCCCAGCGATGCCACGACGTACAGCACGGCCGCGGCGAGCCAGTCCCCTTTCGCTACCCAGTACATGCCGACGGTCATGGCCGAACCCAGAACCGTGAACAGCGCCAGCAGCTTGAGGCGCGCGCCGCCTTTGTCCGCGATGGCGCCGATGAGGGGCGCAAGCAAGGCAACCACGAGACTGGCCGCGCCGTTCGCTACGCCGAGGCGAAACGTACTCTCGGTAGCGGGAATTCCCGCGTTCCAGTACTGCTTGAAGAAGAGTGGGAAGAACCCCGCCATCACCGTAGTCGCGAAGGCGGAGTTCGCCCAGTCCACGAACGCCCACGCCACCACGGGCCGACGCCACAGCACGCCGCGCGCCTTGGTGACGACTGTCGCGATCCCTTCGACGCCTTCGGTCATTCAAACCTCGATCGGTGATTACTTCGCGTACTCGCGCGTCTCGCTGAACCGGAGATCCGGCCATCGTTCGAGCGTGAGCGCGAGATTCACGCGGCTCGGCGCCAGGTACACCAACGCCCCCGCATGATCAACCGCCAGATTCTCGTACGCCTTGTTGCGGAATTCTTCGAGCTTGCGCTCGTCGTCACCAGTGACCCAGCGCGCGGTGAACACGCTGATGTTGTCGAACACGCAGTTTACGCTGTATTCGTCCTCTAACCGGAACGCCACTACTTCGAATTGCAGCTGACCGACCGCACCCAGGATCAGGTCATTGTTTCGCAACGGCTTGAATAGCTGAGTGGCGCCCTCTTCGCACAATTGCGACAACCCTTTCGCCAGCGCCTTCATTTTCAGCGGATCCTTCAACACCGCGCGCCGGAACAGCTCGGGCGCGAAATTCGGAATGCCGGTGAAACTCAGCCGCTGGCCTTCAGAGAAGGTGTCGCCGATGTTGATGGTGCCGTGGTTGTGCAGGCCGATGATGTCGCCGGCCCAGGCTTCTTCCACGGCGCTGCGTTCACCCGCCATGAAGGTCAGTGCATCGGCGACGCGCAGCTCTTTGCCCAGCCGCGGATGGAAGATACGCATGCCCGGCGCATAGCGGCCCGAACACACGCGCAGGAAGGCGATGCGGTCGCGATGCGAGGGGTCCATGTTGGCCTGGATCTTGAACACGAAACCGGTGAGCCTGGGCTCATCGGGCTGCACCACGCGCTCGCGCGTCATGCGCGGCAGCGGCGCCGGGGCGAACACCGTGAAGGCGCGCAGCAGTTCTTCCACGCCGAAATTGCTGATCGCCGAGCCGAAGAACACCGGCGTCTGCCGGCCGGCAAGATATTCGACCGGATCGAATACCGTCGCGGCGCCGCGCACCAGCTCCACTTCCTCGCGGAAGGCAGCCGCGCGATCACCGAGGAACTGCGTCGCCTCGGCGCTCATCAAGCCCTCGATGGCCCGGTTCTCGCCGCGCGTACCGCGCAGCCCGGCTTCGTAGGCGTAGATGCGATCTTCAGTGAGATGGTAGATGCCCATCAGTTCGCGGCCCATGCCGATGGGCCAGGTCACCGGCGCCACGGCCAGCTTCAGCACCTTCTCGATCTCGTCAAGCAGGTCCAGCGTCGGGCGGCCTTCGCGATCCAGCTTGTTGATGAAGGTCATGATGGGCGTGTCACGCAGCCGGCACACTTCCATCAGGCGGATGGTGCGTTCTTCCACGCCCTTGGCGCAGTCGATCACCATCAACGCGGAATCCACCGCGGTCAG
>JBDTUL010000353.1:0-6791 GCA_040007735.1 Gammaproteobacteria bacterium
GACCTCGACGTCCGCCAGCTCGAGCGACAGGCCCATCTCGCGGCCGAGAATGATCAGCTTGCGCGCCACGTCCATGCCGGAGAGATCATCGCGCGGGTCCGGTTCCGTGTAACCGCGCTGCTTGGCATCTTTCACGATGTCCGAGAACGCCGTGCGCCCGTCATAGATGTTGAACAGGTAGGCGAGCGTGCCGGAGAAAATACCTTCGATGCTGGTGATGTCATCTCCCGTATCGCGCAGATCCCGCAGGGTTTGCACGACCGGCAGGCCCGCGCCTACCGTTGTCTCGTATAGATAGTGAGCGCCGCTGGTACGCCGCGCCTCGTGGAGACTGCGGTAGTAGCTGAGCGCACCGCTGTTTGCTTTCTTGTTTGGCGTGACAACGTGTATGCCACGCGCGAGCCAATCGGCGTAGTGACGACCGACCTCTTCGCTGGCCGTGCAGTCAATGATGACGGTGTGCGGCAGGTAGGGCACGTGAACATGCTCGACGAACCGGTCGAGATCCATGGGCACCGCAAGCCTGTCGAACTCTTCGCGCCAGCGCGCAAGATCGATCTCTGCATCGGCCAGCGCCATGCGCTTGGACGCCAGGATGCCGCGCACGCGCAGGTCGACTTTGAACTTCTCGCGCAGCCGCGGAATCTGCGAAGCCAACTGACTGAGTAACACGCGCCCGACGGTGCCGGGCCCGATGATGCCGATCGACAGCGTATGCGGCGAAAGATAGAAACCCGCATGCGTGGCACGCAGCGCCTTGGTGGCATCTTTCCCGTCGATGACGACGGAGATGTTCCGCTCAGATGCGCCCTGCGCGATGGCGCGCACGTTCACACTGGCGACACCGAGCGAATTGAACACCTTCGCCGAAACGCCGGGCATGCCCGCCATGCCGTCACCGACGATGGCGAGAATGGCGAGATCCATGTCGACGTCGACGTTCTGAATCTGACCTTCTTTCAACTCACGCGCGAACGCTTCCTTCACCACTGCGGCGGCTCGCGTCGCCTGGTCCTGCGGGATGGCACAGCAGATGGAATGCTCTGAACTGCCCTGCGATATGAGGATGACGGAGATGCCCTCTTCCCGCAGCGCCCCGAACAAACGGTGCGCCGTGCCGGGAACGCCGATCATTCCCGCGCCTTCGAGGTTGATGAGCGCAACACGTTCGATGGTGGTGATGCCCTTCACGGGCAACTTCGACGTGGGACGCGCGCAAATGAGCGTGCCGGGCTTCTGCGGCGCGAATGTGTTCCGAATCCAGATGGGGATATCGCGGCCAACGGCCGGCGCCATCGTCTGCGGATGGATCACCTTGGCGCCGAAGTACGCAAGCTCCATCGCCTCGTTGTATGACAAGGAGTCGATGACGGTGGCATCCGGCACGCGACGCGGGTCGGCTGACAGCACGCCGTCCACGTCTGTCCAGATGTGAATTTCTTTCGCTTCGAGCAACGCACCGAAGATGGAGCCCGAGAAGTCGCTGCCGTTACGGCCAAGCGTGGTCTGCACGCCGCGGCCGTCGGATGCGACAAAGCCCGTAATGATGAGGGTGCCCTGGAAGTTCGGCCCGACGGCGGCGGCGAGCTTGTCGTGGGACTCGGTCCACTGCACTGCCGGCCCCAGCGGACCCCATTCCACCACCAGCACGGTGCGCGCATCGATCCACTTGACGGTGCCGGGCCGCCCGGCGCGCTCTTCGTAGAAGCGATGGAACAGCTTCGTGGACCACAGCTCGCCGTAACCGGCGATGAGGTCGCTCACATTGCGGGCGGCGGCGCGCGTGAGCCGCACGGTGTGGAGGATGCCCTCCAGGTCGTGACAGTCACGGTCGAAGCTCGCCAGGTACAGGCGCGCGGATTCGGGCCTGAGCAGGGTTTCGGCGATTGTGGCGTGGCGGGTGCGAAGCTTCGCAAGCTCGGAGCGATAAGTCTCGTCCTGCTGCTCGGCCAGCGTTACGAGCCGCAGGAGACCGTCGGTGACGCCGCGGCAGGCGGACAGCACGACGCCGAGGCGCCCGGGCGCCTGGGAATCGAGGATATCCGCGACACGACGAAAACAATCGGCATCGGCGACGCTCGAGCCGCCAAACTTGTGCACGACCCAGGAATCGGTATTAGCCATCGATGTGGAGTTTCACGGCAAAAAAAGGCCGTGCGACTCTACTGAGCCCCCCTTGCTCGCGCAACTCAACCTAGGCGCTTGCGAAATCTCAACGCCGCGATTGTGACGGCCACCACGAGGAAAGCGCTGAGTTTGAGGATGGGAAGTCCCAGGTCGCCCAGGTGGGCCCCTCGCAGCACGACCCCCCGCACGATGCTGTTGAAATGTGTCAAGGGGAGAATCTGGGCAAGCCAGCGCGCGGCGGTGGGCATGCCGGCGAGCGGAAACATGAATCCGGACAACAGGATCGAGGGCAGCATCGTAAAGAATCCAAGCTGCATGGCCTGGAATTGCGTCTGCGCCAGGGTGGAAATGAGCAGGCCCAGCGCCAGGCTCGCGGCGATGAACAGGCTCGCCCCGGCATAAAGCTGCCAGACCGGGCCGTTGATCGGCACATCGAACAGCAGCACACCGGCCACGATGATGATTGTGGTTTGCACGAGGCCGACCACGACGTAGGGCGCGAGCTTGCCAATCATGAGCTCGACCGAGCGCACCGGCGTGGTGATCAGCAGCTCCAGGTTCCCCCGCTCCCGTTCCCGGACCAGCGCGATGGCCGTGAAGATCACCATCGTCATATTCAGGATCACGCCGATGAGCGCGGGGACGATCTGCACGGCCGTGCGGCGCTCGGGGTTGTACTCCGTGAGCACGTCGAGCGTGCGCCGGGGCTCTGACACGTCGCCGGCGCGAACTCGCAAGGGGATGGTGGCCAGTCCGCGCAGTGCCCCTTCGACGCCAGGCTCGCTACCGTCGATGAGCAGCTGAGCCATCGAGCGGTCGCTGCCCAGCCGCCTGCGTTCGAAGTCCGGCGGAATGTACAGGCCGGCGGAGATCTCGCCCGCCGCCATCTTTCGACGCAGCGACAGCACATCGGTCGCGCGTGTCACGAAATGCACCACTTGACTCGCTTCGAGCTGGCTGACGAGCGCGCGCGAGGCTGAGGTGTTGGCGTAGTCCGCTACGCCTGCGTTGATGTGGCGTACATCGAAATTGATGCCGTAGCCGAAGATCAGGATCTGGATGAGCGGGATGCCGACGATCATGGCGCCCGTGAGCCGATCGCGGCTGAGCTGCCGCACTTCCTTGCTTGCGACGGCGTACACGCGCGCGAAGAAGGCGCCAACCGCCGTCATGCGGCGCTCCGTTTGTGCGCGTCACCGTTTGGAAGGGTGGCGGCGACGAAGACGTCTTCGAGGTTGGCGTGGGTGGATTTGGCTTCGGCTTCGATTCCAGCGGCCGAGAGGGTCTGCTTGACGCGTCCGGCCGCGTTTTCAACCTGCCGGTCGACCAGAACATGCAGTCGCAATCCGAGCTGCGCAAGGCTTTTGACTTCGGGCAGCTTGTGCAACTCGTGACGCGCGCCGTCCACATCACGTGCCTGGACTTCGATCACCTGCAGGGGCAACTCGTCCATGAGTCGCTCCGGTTCGCCTTCGGCGACCACGCGGCCCTCGCTCAGGATGGCCAGTCGATGGCAGCGTTCGGCTTCATCCATGTAGTGCGTGGAAACCAGGATGGTGGTGCCGCGAGCGACCAGCGCGAACAGGCTTTCCCAGAAGTCACGGCGACTCTGCGGGTCTACGGCGCTGGTGGGTTCGTCGAGCATCAGCATCTCTGGCTGATGGAGCGTGGCGGCGGCGAGTGCGAGGCGTTGCTTCTGACCGCCGCTCATGGCACCGGCGAGACGATCTGCAAGTTCCTTCAGCCGGAATTCCTCGAGCACGCTGTCGATTCGCTGTTTGGCTTGCAGCTTTCCCAGCGTGTAGACGCGGGCCATGAAGCGCAGGTTCTCGAGCACGGTGAGGTCTTCCCACAGGGAAAACTTCTGCGTCATGTAGCCGATCTTCGTGCGCAGCGACTCGGACTGGCGCGGGATGTCGTAGCCCAGCACGCGCACCGTGCCCGACGTCGGCAGCAGCAGCCCACAGAACATGCGGATGGTGGTGGACTTGCCCGAGCCGTTCGGCCCCAGGAACCCATATATATGAGCCCGCTCGATCTGCAGCGACACGTGATCGACCGCGGTGACCGACCCGAACTTGCGGGTGAGGTCGTGGGATTCGATGGCGAGGTCGGCCACGCTATTTGTCCGTGGTGGGCAGGAGAAGGCGCACCTCGACCGGCACGCCCGCTGGCAACTCGCGCACACGTGGATCTGTCACTTCCACTTCGGCGAGGAAGGCGAGCCGGCTGCGGTCTCGCTGGGTCAGCGCGAAATAAGGGGTGAATGCCGCGTCTCTCGCGACCCATCTAACGAAGCCATCCATCGGCCCGTCGAATCCGTCGACGAGAATCTGCGCGGGCATCTTCGACCGCACGCGCGCACGCTCTGGCTCGGGCACATATACGCGGGCGAAAGCCGGCGTATCGGCAAGCAGCACGACCACCGGGCTGCCGCGCGGCGGCCGCTCTCCGGCCTTGTAGGGCAACGCGTCGACAACACCCGCACGAGTGGCGCGAACGACCAGGCGCGCATCGGTGAGCACCAACCCGCGCTTCGCCGATTCAGCAGCCGCAACGGCGGAGCGCGCCTGGTCGAGCTGCTCCACTCTCGTGCCATTCAGCAGCTCAGCGAGAGCCGCTTCTGTCTCTTTTGCCGAGGCAACGGATGCGTTACGTGCAGCGCGCGCCTGGTCCAGTTGGGATTGGCTGATCAGGCGTGGCTTCACCAGTTCTTCGGAGCGCGTGAACTCCCGCTCATCACGGTCGGCAGCGGCGCGCGCGGCACTGACCCGTGCTCGCGCTTCTGCGATGGTCTCTTTGCGTGCGCCTCGTTCGAGTTCGGTGAGGCGATGACGCGCTTCAGCCGCCTGCGCTTCCGACTGCGCGATGCGCGCCCCGGCCAGCTCCGTTTCCTGCATCAACAGCACTTGCCCGAGTTCGACGTGGTCGCCTTCGCGAACCTCAAGCGACAGAATGGGCTCGGATTCCTCGGCAACGATTTCGATGCGATCGCGCTCGAGCGTGCCGACGAGCGGCGCGTCGCCATTGCGACTACTACATGCCGTGAGGAACAGCGTAGTCAGCGCCAGCAACGCCGCTCCCAGGCGCCCGGCGTTTGAGGGCTCTCTTCTCACGATTTCCGCTCCGTTGCCCCAGGCGCGGCGCACCCGTGGGCGAAAACTTCTGTGGTGTGCCGAATGAGCTTCTGCAGAAATTCCTCCTCCTGCCGAACCCCGAACACCCGACTCGTTACCGGCAATGCCAGAAACGGAAACAACCCCAGGCTGATCATCGACAGCACCACCATCTTCGGATCGAGATCCGCCCGCACGCGGCCGCGCTCCATTTCGCGTTTTACGATCTTCTCGAGCAGCGGCGCGAGCCGCTCCGGAAACTCCCGCACGAACATCGTGCGCAGCGGCCCATCAGGCATGAGCACCTCACGCACGATGAGGCCAGGCAACCACGGGTTGGTGGCCCACATACGCATGGCCATGCCGAGCAACGTGCCCAGCTCCACGCTCGCGTTGCCTTCCGTCATGGCGTCTATGCGCGCGCGAATGGGCTGAATAATGGAGCTTGTGATCTCTTTGTAGAGCCCCGGCTTGCCGCCGAAGTAGTACCGGATCATCGCCACGTTGGCGCCCGCAGCGGCCGAGATCTGTCGGCTCGACACCGCGCGATACCCGAAGCGCAGGAACAGGTCACGGGCAGCGGTCAGCAAGCGATTGCGAACGTCGTCAGCGCCTGTGCGCGGGCGGCCTCGCGCGCGGCGCTTGCGAGGTGATGTCGATGGTTCCGCTGCTCGGGGGGCGGCTCGTTTGGCGGGAGAGGCTTTATTAACCATGCGTGTAATTAAGCGCCTGCGAACGGGGGCGTTCAATGCGCGGCCAATACACAAGTGTTTAATTAAAGGGATCTCTCGTAGCCGCCCGGTGCTGCACGGCCGTTCATGAAGGATCTCTCTCAGCCGCCCGGCGACTGAGGGCGTCCGAGGGCCGCTGCAATCAAGAGTCCTCAATCGCCGGGCGGCTGGGAGGAGCCCTGCATTCACTTCATGCACGTACGGTCTCACCACCACACCAAAACCCAATCAAGGCTGTGGCTGGCATAATCAACTCACGTGGAATCCTCACTTGGCCCCCTGCTCCCCCTTTTTGGACGCGAACGCGCCGCTGGTCGGCCGCTCGTGCTTGGGGTCGTGCTTGAAACGGCGGGGTCTACCTATCGCAAGCCCGGCGCGCTGATGCTGATCGCCGCCGATGGCAACTATGCCGGCCTGCTCTCCGGCGGCTGTCTCGAGGGCGACTTGCGCGAGCACGCGAATTCGGTGCGCGAGACGGGCGTGCCGCGCATCGTCAGCTATGACCTTCGCGGCCCCGATGACCTGTTGTGGGGGCTGGGAGTCGGCTGCGAAGGCGCAATGCATATCCTGCTGTTGCGTGCCGACGCGGCCAACGACTGGCAGCCGCTGGCGCACCTCGCGCAAGCGCTCGCTGAGCATCGCCCCACTGCGGTGGCCGTAGTCGTCGAGTCCAGCCAGGCCGGCACGAGCGCCGGAAGCGTGATTCTTCCGACCACATTGCCGAGCGGATCATCCAGCGCATCGCTGAGCGCAGCGTCCAGCACAGGAATCGCAATGAAAAATCTCAAGCACGAAGCGGAGCTCTACAAAGCGGCAT
>JBDTUL010000354.1:0-6781 GCA_040007735.1 Gammaproteobacteria bacterium
TCGACGCCGACGGGATCGTCGGGTATACCCGTCTCGGGCCCGAGGGCGAGCGACCCTGTCCGCTTCGGAACGCCCTCGGATTGTCGGGCGACGGGCTCGGCGGAGACGACGCTCGAAGAGCCGCCTCCCTGCATTGGGATTTCGAGCTGACGTCCTCCACGGAAATGAAGGCCATCGCGAGCGCGGCGCGTCGGGTGACGCGCGACGAGCTGGTCGTCAACGCGTTCCGGATGCCGGTGGGGCGCACGCTCACGAAGGAGCTGGCGGCCCACGGGCGTTCATCGAGGAGGCAGGCACGCCGCAGGAGAAGTTCGTAGCAATCGGCCTGCCGCCGACATTCATCAGCGAGTTCACGGCGCTGCTGGACGACCTGCAGGAGGTGGTCGACCAGGCGCCTCAGTAGCAAGACGGTTCGAGTCAGGCGCAGGCGGGCATTACGGCCGCTCTGGGCAGGGCTTCGACCACGTCCGCGACCTTGACGTCGTCGTCTCGCTCGCGACGCGCCAGAAGCCGGTCCTGGCCGCCGCGGGGCGCAGCGCACGACGGATCGAGGGTCAGAATGTCCGGCCTCGACGACGGCGAAGGCGGCACCCGAGCCCGGCCCGTAGTGTTTGTGGTGCGTCTGTACCAGGATAGAATTGCGCTCCGCCCCGTGTCCGAGATGTCTCAATTGGTTTTGATCGAGGCAGACAGGGCCCAAGCAGGATCTGACAGGCGGCGCGCATCGGCGGAGCCGGGAACCCGGGACGATCGACATCGCGGACTGATTGACACGTTCTACAATCGAAGGCGTCGCCGAGGGTAACTTGGTGCCGTCAGTCCGGAGCTGTTCGAGCCGCTCACGAGCCACCGTCAAAGGCCGCGCTGATCTTCGGAACTCTAACATGGTGATCTGGTATGAAGCCTGGCGCGGATAGCGCGACCATCTTAGCGCGACACAACCTCCCATCCGACGCCCTTGGCAAGACCGGACTACAATGGGCCACGTTGCTACGGATCCGCGAGGACTACGTGGGGCTACGAACTAGCCTCGAGCACACCAAGGACATCATCGCGAGAGAGTTGGAGCATGCTAGCTTCGGCGTCCATTCTGTTCGCGGCCGGACGAAAGACCCGGATGGTCTCCTAGCCAAAATCATTCGCAAGAGGCTGGATCATCCCGAAAACGTTATTGGACTAGACAACTACCGCGCGCAGATTACAGACCTCGTCGGCGTCAGGGTCCTTCATCGCTACAAGCGGGACTGGCTTCCGATTCACTTGTTCATAACATCGAACTGGCGCCTGCATGAGCCTCCGAAAGCCTATTTTCGTCCGGGTGACGCGGAAGCGTTGATTGACGAATACAGGCTGTGGAATCTTGACCGCATCGACAAGAAACACAACTATCGCTCGTTGCACTACCTTATCAGGCACCGACGTGACAACCACCCGATGCAAGTGGTCGAGATTCAGGTGAGGACAATTGTAGAAGAGGCCTGGGCCGAAATTGACCACCTTATCAACTACCCGATCCATGCCCGCTCGCCTTCATCCAGGGATGCTTTGACGTTTCTGTCACGGGTGTCTGGTGCGACGGACGAAATGGCGACCTTCCTCGAAGGGCGCTATCGCGGGTGGGAGGCTGCCGCGGCCGGCCATACGTCAAGCGTGTCCGAACTTGACTACGCTGATCTCGCCCGAATCGCTCAGCTTGCCAAGTTGTCGTTCGATGACGTTGAGACCGTGCTGGGGCCGCGTCAATCGGAGACAGAGGCGCAGAGGAGAAGGCGACATGACGAGCAGCGAAACGATCTCGAGGCGAGCAGCAAGAAGGGGGACTTCGACCGCGCATTGAACACGTTCTATGCGTCACCTGATGGCAAGTTGGCCAGGTACGGCATTTCATTCCGCGGTGGCAATGTATGGACGTCGATCTTCAGCGCGCCCGAGTCGGTTGGAATGAAGATGGCAGCAAATGAGCTCAAATGTGAGTTTGCGACGATCCTACCTGACCCCAGCGAACGTGGAATAACGGGCGAGGTTGTGCTTGAGGCAGTTCGGGTTGTCAGGGATAGGGGGGCTCGTTTTTGGAATGCCCCGATGTTTCGGCTAAGAAACATCGACTTCGAGCGGCCGCAGTCGCTGCAGTTCTCGATAACGGATTTCTTTTCGTATCGGTTCGTTTCCGGAACTCTTGAGGACGAGCTATGGGAAGCCCTCCTCGCTGCACCCGCCGCGACCAGCTTGAAAGAGAGAGCGAGTTACCTGCCGTCTGGGACACTTGAGGACGTCTCACGCAGAACGTGCGCGGGAGGTGTGGCGGCCTTGTTTGCGTTTCGCCGTAAAGAGCTGGACGATTTCGGTATCCTTCTAAGTGCCCGGTCGACTGAGGTCGCAGATGCCCCAGGCCATATGAGCATCGTCCCTAAGGCGGCGCATGGACCCGTCGTCGGAAACTATGACGAGGAAGTGAAGATCTATCGCACCATCATCAGGGAAATCTATGAGGAGATCTTCGGGGGAGACGACGCCGAACGTGTGCCAGGCGAAACGGCTGCGGATTGGTACGTTGACCGATGCCCTGCAGTTAAAGAACTCGTCGATGGAACGGCTGGGTGCCAGGTCAATGTTACGTCTATCGGCATAGATACCAAGCAGGGGAACTACTTGGTAACCGCGTTGATCGCGGTGGACAGTCCAGACTATTGGGTAAAGCATGAGGCGGCGATGACTCATATGTGGGAGCACAAATCGCGAAAACCCACAATCATCTCCAGCAAGGATACGTCTGCCTTAGTGCGTGCAATAACTGACTATGAGTGGTCACATGATGCTCTGGTCGGGTATTGCGAAGGACTGTTGGAACTCAAGCGCCTATTCCCGGATGCCGTCGACATCGGCGATCTAGCGCGCGAACTTGAGGGCGCGAAGCAATAGGTAGAGTACGGTTTGCACCGGAGCCCATTAGCATGAGTATTCACGGCGGCATTGGCCGGATGTGAAAGGCGATTGACTCTCAGGGCGTGCACGGCACGCGCGTCTGCAGATGATCGAGCCCGCGCTGGTTGAAAAGAGTGAGGGGGCGTCGCCGTGACTAGGCCGTCGCGTCCTGCTCGAGCCGCTTGACCGCCCTGAAGTTCGTCGGCTTCAGCCGTTGCTCGCCATCCCAGCGGTACGCCACGAGCGTGCCGCCCGGAATGCCGACGCTGTAATCCACGCAGGCGATGTTCGGCGCAAGCAGGGTGGGGTCGCCATTGAGCCAATAGTGGCCCAGAAATACAGGCGGCGCGTCGTGCGAGTAGGTAATGAGGTGTTCGACGCCGACGGGATCGTCGGGTATACCCGTCTCGGGCCCGAGGGCGAGCGACCGGAATGAGCCCGCATGTTCCCACCATCTGATGCGGACTTCGTGGCGCTCATGTCCGCCCTTATCGCGGAACGACAGGCCCGCCGGGAGTCGAACCTCCTTGCCCTTAAGTAGGGTTTCGACCGCTGCGTACTCGGGCGTGCCTTTTCTCGACGCCCGTACCAGCAAGCGCTCGGTCATTCGGTGCTGCTCGTCGAGGAACGGCTGCAGGACCTCCATGGACGCTGGATCCCAGCAGGCGTGAACGACTCGTAGCGCGCCGGTCGAGGACTTCAGGTCGAGCCAGAGCGGCAGCGCCGCAAACCACGCCAGCACCATTTGCCGTTCTGCCGCGTCATCTCCGTAGGCATCCAGGAAGGCCTGGTGCTGCTGCCGGTTCTTGTCGGAGTGCGTGCGCAGGTAGTTGTCAGGATCCCGCGGATTGGGCGTGTGATACCCGAGCGCGTTGAACTCGTGGTTGCCCATCACCGCCAGCGCCGCGCCGTGCTCGACCATCGAGCGCGCTGTATTCACCGCGTCGCGCTGAAGCGGGCCCCGGTCAATGAAATCGCCCAAGAAGATGGCCTGCCGATCCCGGTGCCGGTAGCACTGCCCATCGTGCGAGTAGCCCAGCTCGACAAGCATCGCCCGCAATGTGTCCGCGCAGCCGTGGATGTCACCGATGAGGTCGTACATTCGCCTCCTGATTGTGCTGCCCATCGACCCAACATGGCGCACGTAGATGCGTCGCAGCATAGTTCATGCTCGAAGACGCCGTCACCGCGCCGTGACCCGCCCTGTCACGCCCACGCGCCATACTGATTTCAGCATCCAGAGTGGCTCGCGATGGCGGGCCCGGCAACCTGCGAGGACGGCAAGGTGCCAGGCGCATACACAGCGCCGATGTGGCCGGACAATTCCGGCAACGCTCAGTCCAACCGGCGAGAGCCGGTCTCTGGGTGCCCCAAATGGAGGCACCGATGGCACTACCGAAAAAGACAGTCGCTCCGCTCTTCCGCTTCAATCCGCAACCCGACTCTGCCGCCGCGTGGCGAACGCTCAAGATCGAACTGGCCCGCGCACTCGCTGATCTGAACGAGGACGACTTCGTGATCGTCTCGTCGAAACGCGGAAATCAGTTCGTCCAGTTCATCGGACAGGGCGCACACGGCATGCGCGCCGAGGCCGTGAGCAATGACTACCTCGACGAGTTGCACCAGCTCTCGCGCGAGGCGCTGGCCACGCTCGAGGCCTTGGGCTGGCACGCGCCGACTCACGATCGGTCTGCCGATGGCCGTCGCCCCGCGGATGGCTCCCCGAACTTTTTCTTGGACGTTCGGACGCCGGTGGCGTACGCGCGGATAGCCGCACTGGCCGTCCACACCCTCTGGGCGGCGTTCGGCATCCGCCACCCGGGAGAATTGGAATACCTAGCGTTCTCGGACGGCCAAGGTCGCATCCGAATCCCTCGGCTGAAGCTCAAAGCCGCGCAACCGAACGTCGCACGCACGTCGCGCGGCAACAGGCAAAAGCCGGCGCCACTCGAGTTGCCGGTGCCGAAGCGGATCATGTGAAGGCGGATGGACCGTCGCCGTTCGCGCCAGCCCTAGCTTCTCCCCTGCGATTGCAGACGCCGGAACGCACCTCCGACATCGCCATCGCACGCACGGGCGCGCTGGTTCCAGTTGATCTTATGCGGCTGCATAGAGTTGCTGCGCAACTGCGAGCTGGCCGGACTGCACCAATTGAAAGAAACCCCGCTCGATGTCGACTACTCGGTAGCGACTTCCGAAGTACTGCGCCGAAATGTTGGCGCATTCATCGCGCCACGAGTCGTAGGCTCGCTCGTTGCCGGCCGTGACTCGGATTTGTGTTCCGGGCGACAGCCTGTGCAGTGCCCGGTTACCGGAGACCGCTGCGAGCTTCAACAACTGCTTGTCCAGGACGCAGTACCGGACCGGGTCGAGAAAGGCGAGGATCTTCGAAATGAACGAAATGCCAGAGAATTCCGGAAGCCTGAACGAAGCAATCCGCGCGAGCCCTCCCGAGGCGCCGGTCTTGAACTGTGCCAGACATTTGCCCAGTTGGTCATCTGTGGCCTTTTCGCGAAACCGTCGCACTCGACTATCCCGATATCCGATTTGGGCGTAGCCCCAGTAGATCACATTCGCCAAACCGTCCCGAACGCCCTCGATAGTTGGCGAAACGAGCATCTCGTGAATTGCGGCCTCGACCGCCAACATCGTTTCGGCTTGCACCTCGACGTTCGCGCGGAAGTCGAAATAAACGGCAGGGAAGCCGTATTCGCCGATCGCTGCTTCTAGCTCAGACGCTTGGCGCGTGTTCAAGGGCATCCGAGCACTCTACCCTGTCGGCATAACGCCTGCGGATCAGCCGCGGCGACCGGCCGCCTTCTTCAGAGGCGCGCAATAGTGATCTGACCAGCAGGAGCCGTCGGCTGCAAGCCGAATAGCTAAGCGACTGGCTCGAGCCAAGGCTCGCCACTCAACCCGTTGCTGTCCATCCATTCCAGAATCTGCTCGTATCCAACGCCTGTTACGGCGCCGGCCTTTCGGGCAAACGCGCGCGCACCGGCGACGCTAGCTTTGGAAGGCCATGACACTGGCCGCCCGAGCAGGTCCAGACACCCCCGATGGAGCTGAGCCCACGATCGGTTCGTTTCTCGGCGCAGTGGCAGGAGCGCCCGTCCAATTGGGTCGTTCCCCAGGGATAAGACCTGGCCCTCGATGGAGTCGTGGCCTTTCTTGCTCAGCGGAATCGGAGGCCGGCCGTCACGAACGGGATGATGAAGCTCCCTGTCTGTGGTCAGGGCCTCACCTGTAACCAGGCAGCTGTCGGCGGCCTTTCTGCATAAATTGCGCGCGGCGCCACCAAGTAAGTACCGATCCGTTGCGCCTTGTTCGGCCGCGACCCATTGCTTCAGAGAGTTGAGCACCAAGCAGAACACTCGAAAGTCATCTGGCAGACGTTCGGCCATGGCTGGCGGCAAGGGATTGTCGCGTAGAAAAGCGCGAACTGGGCCGTCACCGTCCGCCAACTTGGCAGACTCGGTCAAGAGCATCTCGCCCAACCGATCCAGGAGGACGCGGAATGCACCACGCGGAACCTTTCGATTCAGAACGGTCGCGTCTGTCTTGGCTAGTTGGCGATAGTGCTGGATGTAATCCGCCAGCAGTTCTAGCTTCTCGCTCTTCGACAGCGGTGATCTGTTGGTCGGTCGTCGATATGTCATCGATGTTCAGACGGTGCAAAGCCCGGCTTCAGGCGCGGCGGCCGGCCATTTCTGACCTTGTCGGTTTCAATCCGATGTTCGGCCGCCGCATCAGCCGCCGGCTTCAAGCCCGTCCTCCGGTGGCTACTGCTTCGATAACGATTCCCCTGTCAACAATCAGGTGACGTGCCCCCCACTTATCAGATGAAAGTCCCCCTCTG
>JBDTUL010000355.1:0-6772 GCA_040007735.1 Gammaproteobacteria bacterium
TCGTCACAAACCACGTCCCCGTAGAGAAGGATGTCGAGATCCATGGAGCGCGGCTCCCACTTGGCCGCCCCACGTGGGCGGCCGCAAAGCTCTTCGATTTCGCGCAGGCGCTTCACGAGGTCAGGTAACGGCAGGCCGGTGGTGAAGCCGGCGACCAGGTTGATGAAGTCCGCGCCTTCGAACCCTACTGCGCGATTCCGATACCACGGGGAAAACCGGATATCGGGGAACGACTGTTCCATCTCGCGTGTGGCGCTCACGAGGTTTTTCTCGGGATCGATGTTGCTGCCTGCGGCGACGAATACCCTCGGCATGAGCGGTCAGCTTGCCGCGCCGGGGCTCGAGAGATCCGCGCGGGTTCGCTCGATAGACACGCCAACGTCGCGAGAACCGCGGATGGCACCGGGTTTGTTCACCGTCAGGCGCACCCACTCCATGCCGAATTCTTCGAGCAACACCACGCACAGCCGGTGCGCCAGCGTTTCCACGAGCTTGAACTCGGAGCCCTCGACGAACGAGATGATTCGCTTGGCGACTTTCTTGTAATCGAGGGTGTCCGCCACTTCATCGGAAAGGGCGGCACGGCGGCAGTCCACCGGCACTTCGATGTCGATGACGACGGTTTGCTTGATCCGCCGCTCCCATTCGATGAAGCCGATGATGCATTCGATGGCGAGGCCACGGAGAAAGACGCGATCGGAGGTCATGGTTTGCCAAGTGAAACAGTTACCGAAGGTGGACGGGAGACATTTTCTACTGCCGGCAACTCGCTGAGGGGCCAGCGGGCGCGGGCCTGGAAGGTTAAGCCCTCGTGTTCGCCGGCTTCGAGGCGGGCGAGGCCAGCGACGGCGATCATTGCGGCGTTGTCGGTGCAGAACTCGATTCTGGGGTAATAGACGCGGGCGCCACGGCGAGTGGCTTCAATGGCCATGCGCTCGCGCAGGTGGCGGTTGGCGCCGACTCCGCCCGAGACGACCAGCGAGTCCAGGTTTGTCTGATCCAGCGCGCGCAACGCCTTGGCCACCAGCGTTTCGACGATGGCTGTCTGGGCGGCGTGCGCGATATCGGCTTTGCGCTGCTGGGTGAGCTCGTGCGCGGGGTCGCGCACGGCGTGAAGCACGGCGGTTTTCAGGCCGGAGAAGCTGAATTCGAGGCCAGGCCGATCGAGCATCGGGCGGGGAAGGCGCAGCAAGCCGGGTCGGCCCGTGGCAGCGAGGCGCGCGAGTTCCGGGCCGCCGGGATACGGCAGGCCCAGGAGTTTCGCGGCCTTGTCGAAGGCTTCACCGGCGGCATCGTCGCGGGTTTCGCCGAGCAGGGTGTAACGCCCGATGCCGGCCACTTCGATGAGCATGGTGTGGCCGCCGGAGACCAGCAGCGCCACGTGCGGAAACGGCGGTGGCTCGGGCTCCAGCAGCGGCGCCAGCAGGTGACCTTCGAGGTGGTGCACACCGATGGCGGGTTTCTTCCACGCGTAGGCGAGGCTGCGAGCCAAGGCAGCACCTGTGAGTAGGGCGCCGATGAGTCCCGGGCCGGCGGTATAGGCAATACCGCCGATATCGCCCGGCGAAGTATTGGCGCTGGCCATGGCGGTTCGGACCAGCGGTAGCAGGCGCCGCACGTGATCCCGGGAAGCAAGCTCTGGCACCACGCCGCCAAAAACCCGGTGCAGGTCGATCTGGCTGAACAATTCGTGCGCCAGCAGGCCGGCGCGGCGGTCCAGGACTGCAACCGCGCTCTCGTCGCAGGAGGATTCGATAGCCAGAATTCGCATGAAATGGAGGGTGTCCGGGGGGTCAAAACACGCGGATGCAAAGCTGCCTTTGCGTTTTGCTATGGGGCTCCCTTAGAATCCCCGGCCCCGGTTCTCCGGGTGCCCGCGTAAATATAAGCCAAATCAATGGTTTGAGGTTTTCGGATGCCGAGCGTTCGTGTTCGTGAGAACGAATATTTCGATGCCGCCTTACGGCGTTTCAAGCGAGCCTGCGAAAAGGCGGGCATTCTCACGGAGCTTCGCCGGCGCGAATTCTACGAGAAGCCGACGCAGGAGCGGAAACGTAAGAAAGCCGCTGCCATCAAGCGGCACATGAAGCGTGTCTCCCGCGATGGGATTCGTGCTGCACGCTGACCGGCGAGCGATCCTGCGCGTATGACGCTCAAGGAACGCATCACTGAAGACATGAAGAGCGCGATGCGCGCCGGTGAGAAAGACCGGCTCGCAACGATTCGCCTCATCCTGTCGGGCATCAAGCAGCGAGAGGTCGACGAGCGCATCGTGCTCGAGGACTCTCAAGTGCTGTCTGTGCTCGAGAAGATGGTCAAGCAGCGTAAGGAATCCATCGCGCAGTTCGAAGCCGGCAACCGTGCCGACCTCGTCGCGAAGGAAAACGCTGAACTCCTCGTCGTGCAAGGCTACCTGCCCGCGCAGATGTCCGAAGCCGAGCTGGATGCGCTGATCGCCGAAGCCATGGCCGCAACCGGGGCCACGACGATCAAGGACATGGGCAAGGTCATGGGCATCGTCAAGACCAAGGCCGCCGGCCGTGCCGACATGGCTTCCGTCGGCGCCCGCATCAAGCAAAAGCTGAGCTAATCCCGGCCTTCGGCCGGGGTCTTAGCCGGATCGCGCAGAGCGCGACCGGCGGCGTTAAAGGCGTGCAGCGCGCCTGAAGAACACACCTTATGGCTGCGCGCGGCCTCGCCACTGCTGGCTCCCTGATACTGATTGCGCTCACCTGCATCGCGATTGCGAAGCGGCTCGAGCGTGAACGGCGTTTTCTGCGCAAGCTGCGCGAGAACGGAAGCGTGTCGTTCAGTGAGATGGGTGAGGCCGAGCGCGATACCGCCGAATCTCTCCTCGAGGCCGGTGTTCTCCGCATGGACCGCAATCGCGGGTACGTTGAACCCGAGGGTTTGCGAGCCTTCCGGAACAAGCGAGTTCGATTTGCGCTGTCCGGGGCGCTGACTGCGTTGCTGTTCGCGATCGTGGCCGCATACATACTTTTGCGCTAGCTGGCGCCCTCTTCGAGAAGCCCTCAATCGCCGGGCGGCTCGGAATGATTTTTTTGTTTTCTTTCGCAAGAGAAAGAAAAAAGCACTCCGGGCCGCCCGGCGATTGAGGGCTTCTGGCGCCGCCCAGTGACTGAGAGCTCGAGCGCATCTCGAAACGAAACATTCAGCGCTAGACTAAGCATCCATCGAGAAAGCCGTGCCAATGGGCCGTATCCCCCAAGCCTTCATCGACGAACTGATTGCCCGCGCCGACATCGCGGAGATCATCGGTGCGCGCGTGCCTCTCAAGAAGCAGGGCCGCGAGTACAAGGCCTGCTGCCCCTTCCACGGCGAAAAGACACCGTCCTTCTGGGTAAGCCCCGAAAAGCAGTTCTATCACTGCTTCGGCTGCGGGGCGCACGGCACCGTGCTGGGCTTCCTGATGAACTTCGACCGCATGAGCTTTCCCGAAGCGGTGGAAGACCTGGCCGCCCGCATCGGCATCGAAGTGCCGCGCGAAGGGGGCGACAACAACGCCGGTCCGAAACGCGTCGACGACACCGCCTACGACCTGATGGCCCGTGTCGCCCAGTACTACACCGAGCAGCTCAAGAGCGACGAACGCGTCAGGCAATACGTGGCCAAACGTGGCCTCAACGCGGAAACGATCGAGAAATTCGGCATCGGCTACGCCCCGAACTCCTGGAATGATGTGCTGAGGCGCTTCGGCGCCAACGACGCCGCCCGCCAGCAGCTGAGCGAGCTCGGCCTCATCATCGAGCGCGATCGCGGCCAGGTTCGCGAAGGCGAGCGGCACTACGACCGCTTCCGTGACCGCCTCATGTTCCCCATCCGCGATGCGCGCGGGCGCGTCATCGCGTTCGGCGGCCGCATCATCGACCAGGGCGAGCCGAAGTACCTGAACTCGCCCGAAACGCCGCTCTTCCATAAGGGCCGCGAGCTCTACGGCCTGTACGAAACGCGCACGGCCCGCATAAGCCTGAAGCGCCTGGTCGTCGTCGAAGGCTACATGGACACCGTTCGCCTGCATCAGTACGGCATTCAATACGCGGTGGCGACCCTCGGCACGGCCACCACGCCCGAACACCTGAAACGCATCTTCCGGCTGGTCAGCGAAGTGGTCTTTGCGTTCGACGGAGACCGCGCAGGCCGCGCCGCCGCCTGGCGTGCGCTTCAACATGCGCTGCCCGAAGCCCGGGAAGGGCGCGAGATGCGTTTCCTCTTCCTACCCGAAGGTCACGACCCGGATTCCCTGGTGGGCGAAGAAGGACGCGAGGCGTTTGAAACCCGGCTGGCGGCGGCCATTCCGCTGTCGGAATATTTCGTGCGCGAGCTGTCGGAACAGGTAGATCTTTCACATGCCGACGGGCGCGGGCGCTTCGCCGAAGCGGCCCGTCCTCTCGTGGCCAAGCTTCCCGCAGGGGTTTATCGCGAACTTCTGCTCGCCCGGGTCGCCGAAACCATCAAGCTTTCCGCCGCCCGGCTGGACGAACTGTGGACCGGCGGCGCAAAGCTTCCCGCGGCCGGCGCCGCCGATTCAGCCGCTTCCCAGCGCCCCGCCCCGCCTCTGCACCTGCCCGCGCGCACCAAAACGAGCGCCGGACGCGGCAGCCTGGTCCGGCAAGCAGTGGATCGGCTGCTGCGTTTCCCGGCCACGGCGCAGACAGTGAGTGCGGATGAGCGCGCCGGCCTCGATCGGCTCGAGGAGCCCGGCCTCGAGCTGCTGCGAGAATTGCTGGACAACCTGCGCGCCCAACCGGCTGAATTCCCCGGTCAAGTGATCGAGCGTTGGGCCGATAGACCGGAACAGGAGTCCCTGATGAAGCTGCTACACAAGGACGACGTGATCACCGATGCCGACGCGGCGGCGCGCGAATTACGGTCCGCGCTGGTGAAGCTGGGTGAACTTGCCGATTCCCGGGCGTTCGAAGCCCTGAAGAGCAAGGCGAATCAATCCGGCATCGCCGCGCTGGATTCTGCCGAACTCCTTGAATTCAAACGACTTGCCATCCGTCGGCCGGGCAGCGAGGGGTAACCTTCAATGCAACCCCGTGCGATGGATTTGGCACTTTGGCGCGTCTCCCATAGAATTGCGCGCTTTTCCTTGGCGCCCCTTGAGTTGACCCTTGCTGAGGCTCACATAGGGGATCGAATGCCGACCTTGCCCTTCTCGTCATGACACGTAAGCCAAAGCCAACGACAGCCCCCGCCAAGAAACGTCCGACACCCGATCGCAAACCGCCCGCGAAGGCGGCTGCCCCGCTGCCTAAGAAGGCGGCCCCGGCGCGCGAGAAGGAAACTGTCGGCAAGCCCGCCGTTGTGGCGGCCAAGAAACCCGTTGCAGCCGCCGCCGCCGCTTCCCAAAGCGCGGCGCACGCTGCCCCTCACGCCGTGAAAACTCACGACGCGAAGGCGCCCGCGCCTGCCGAAGCAAAAGCCGAGAGCAAGGCCGACCTGAAAGCCGCCGCGAAGGCGCAGGCCGCTGCGGACAAGAAGATACCGATTGGCCTGTCGCGCCTGCCCGCCATGCCGGAAGACCGGCAGTCGCAGCTGAAGCTGCTGATCGCGCGTGGCAAGGAGCAGGGCTACCTGACGTATGCGCAGGTTAACGATCACCTGCCATCCGAGATCGTCGATCCCGAGCAGATCGAAGACATCGTCAACACCATCAACGATATGGGCATCCCGGTCTTCGAAAAGGCCCCGGATACCGATGCGTTGCTGTCTGCCGAGCCTTCCGCGCCGGCTGACGAAGAGGCCATCGAAGAAGCCGCCGCAGCGCTCGCAGCGCTCGATGCGGAACTGGGCCGCACGACAGACCCGGTGCGCATGTACATGCGCGAGATGGGCACCGTCGAGCTGCTCACGCGCGAAGGCGAAATTCGCATTGCGAAGCGCATCGAGGAAGGCCTCGACGCCGTTCGTGTTGCGCTGTCGATGTATCCCTCCACGTTCGATTTCCTCGCGCGCACGTATGAACCGGTGAAGGCCGGCCAGGCGCGGCTCGTGGACATCATCGTCGGGTTCATCGATCCGAACGCGCCGGATGTCATCGCGCAGCCCCAGAATCCGACCAAGATGGAACTGGTCGAGCCTGCTGAGGCGGAAACCGAAGAGACCGAGGAAGCCGAAGACGGCGACGATGCTGAAGAAGCCGTCGACACCGGTCCGGATCCGGAAGAGGCGCTGCGTCGCTTCACGTCCATCGCGAAGCTTCATGTGCAGGTCCTGCAGCACATCCAGAAGGACGGCGCGAAAGACCCGAAGACGCTGAAGCTGCGCAAGAAGCTGTCGGCCGAGATGATGGAGCTGAAGCTCTCCCCGCGCATGTTCGACGCGCTGATCCTGAACCTGCGCACGCACGTGGCGGAAGTCCGCCAGCTCGAAAAGGAGATCATGATCATCTCCGTGCGCGATGCAGGCATGCCGCGCAAGGACTTCATCTCCTCGTTCCCCAAGAACGAGACGAGTCCGAAGTGGCTGCAGAAGCACGTCAAGGCCGGCAAGAAGTACTCGGCGCCGCTTGCGAAGTTCAAAGACGAAATCGAGCGCCGCCAGAAGAAGCTGGAGCACCTCGAGGTCGCCTATCACCTCACGATCACCGACATCAAAGAGGTGAATCGCGAAGTGTCCATCGGCGAGGCGAAAGCGCGCCGTGCGAAGAAGGAAATGGTCGAGGCCAACCTGCGCCTCGTGATTTCCATCGCGAAGAAGTACACGAACCGCGGCCTGCAGTTCCTCGACCTGATCCAGGAAGGCAACA
>JBDTUL010000356.1:0-6769 GCA_040007735.1 Gammaproteobacteria bacterium
ATTAGTGGCGCTAAGGCTGAGGACGTCGAGTTAATCAAAGTGGCGATGGCTGGGGCCCTTCCGCTGAAAGGTCGGAAGGACGCCAAAGCGTTCGAAAAGCCGCTCGAAGATCCCCCTGAATCCCCTGCCGCTGTCTCTACGCTGTCTACAGAGCAAGAAACCAAGGAGATGGCGGTGGCTACCGTGGCCATCCCGATCAAGGCTGAAAATCCTTCAAGTGATTGTTCTGCAGCGGAAAATGACGAAAAATCGACTGCTAAAAAATTGGCTGGGGTGGCAGGATTCGAACCTACGAATGGCGGGATCAAAACCCGCTGCCTTACCACTTGGCGACACCCCAACACGAATCAAATCAACCGCTCATGCACGGGCGACGCGTTCAGCGCCCGGCATACGAAACTCATCCATCTATCTGGCACCTGGGCCGCCACGCGCTCCGCATCGATTGCGCGCGCGAACTCGGCAAACAGGCATGCGCCCGTCCCCGTCAGCCGCGCGGGGGAAAACCGCGCGAGCCAGTCGAGCGCTTCGGCAACCTCGCAGAAGCGCGCCCGCACGATACTCTCGAAGTCGTTGCGGCCGCGGGCCAAGTAGTCGGACTGAAAAGCGGCGCGTATTGTGATGAGGGGGGAATTTCGTGTCAATTCAGGGGCCTGGAACACCTCGGCCGTTGACACATGAACCCGGGGATGGATGACCAGGAACCAGCGCTCCGGCAGCTCGACCGGTGTGAGGATCTCGCCCCGCCCCTCCGCCCAAGCCGATGAACCATAGACGAAAACTGGCACATCAGCGCCCAGGGTGATGCCGATTCCGGCCAACGCTTCGAGGGGCAGGTTGCAGCCCCAGAGGTGGTTCAGCGCCAGCAAGGTGGTGGCGGCGTCGGAGCTTCCTCCCCCTAATCCACCGCCCATCGGGATGCGTTTTCTGACCTGGAGGGAGGCGCCGAAGGATGTGCCGGTCGCTTTCTGGAGCGCGCGGGCCGCGCGGATCACCAGGTCTTTTTCGGCGGGGACGTCGGCTGGGCCGGCGGTTCGCTCGATCTGGCCGTCGTCGCGCAGGGTGATGCCGATGTCGTCGTTCAGGTCGATGAGCTGAAAGAGGGTTTGCAGGTCGTGGTACCCGTCGGGGCGGCGGCCGGTGATGTGCAGGAAGAGGTTTAGTTTGGCGGGGGCGGGCCAGTGGGTTTCTGCGCCGGCCTGCTGCGCAGGCTTGCCGTCGGCGTGATCGGTCACGGGCCCCAGCCGTCTACGAGAAGCTTCACGCGAACGTCGTCGCGGGTGAGGGTCAGGCGCGTGGGCAGCCACTGCCCGCCGGCTGCTGAGTAGGTGGTGTAGTCGACTTGCCAACCGTCCTGGCGAAGGGTGGCGAGGCGCTGGTTTGCGTCGAGCACTTCGTCTGCTGGGTGTGACGGGTCTGGCACGCCGAGCACCCAGTAGCGCAGGCTTTCGAGCGGCGGTTCGAAGCCGAGTTTGGTGGCTACTTCGCGATGGGCGGCTTCGTTGTTGAGATGCTCACCCTTGGAGGTAACTACGTTGAGAGTGGTGCCTTCAGAGGTGATTTGCACGCCGCCGAGGCCGAGCGGGCCGTCGAGTGCGAGATGAGAGCGAGTGCCTTGCTGTTGCCAGCGGAGTTTGGCGTTGAAGCCTTCCTGTGCTGCTGCCACGGCGATGCGGCCGGTTAGCTCGAAGCGTTCGCGGGATTGGAGTAGCGCGCGGCGCTCTGGCCATGGGGCTGATGACATTCCAGCGGGCGGAGCTTTTGGCACTATTGTGCAGGCTGGCAGCAACAAGCATGCAAGCAGCAGTAGCACTGCGGCTTGCAGCGTCAGAATTCGGAAGCCCTCAATCGCCGGGCGGCTGGAAGCGGAACTACCGCGCGTTAAGACCGCGCATGTGACGCCCCCACGTATCTCCGTCGCCGGGCGGCTGAGAGCCCCCATCACTTCTTCCCTGAAACCAGCCGCGCCACCGTCGCTTTCAGCTCATCCGAATCCGGATTGCGGGCCAGTGCGCCGGCCCACACTTTGCGGGCTTCCTGTTGCTGACCGCTCTTCCACAGGACTTCGCCCCAGTGAGCGGCAATCTCAGGGTCGTGAGCCAACCGATAAGAGTGCTCGAGATTCTCCAGCGCGCCCTTCGAGTCGCCGCGACGAAAGCGCACCCAACCCAGACTATCCAGCACGGCCGGATTGTCCGGCATCACCGCAAGTGCCTTGCGAATGAGTGCTTCCGCGCGCGACAAGTCGATGTCGTGATCCGCCATGGTGTAACCCAGCGCATTCGACAGCGTGGGGTCTTCTTCCCGCTCGGAAATCAGATGCTCGAGTGCGCTGACCGACTCACGCACTTTGCCCGCACGTTCCAGCAACACAGCGCGGTCATACTGAAGCGACGGGTGCTGCGGATGCCGATCCAAAGCCGAGGTCAGCAAGGCGATGCCCGTTTCGCTCTCGCCGTGATCCGCGAGCAAATGTGCCTTCGTGATCGTCATCTCGAAGCTGCGATCCGGATGCTCGGAAATGTAATCGTCGATGAGCGTGAGCGCCTCGCCGCGCTCCTTCTTATCCAGCAGCAACGCCGCCGCGCGCGAACGCGCCGGGCCCGCCAGGGACGAATTCAACAGCCGCCGATATCCCGCGAGCGCGGTATCCGCATCGCCATCGCGCTCGGCAATATCCGCCAAGTACAGCAGCGCTGCATCGCTGGCATCGGTGCCCGTGGCCAGCTCAGTGAAGCGACGCTGCGCTTCCGCGAGGTCCCCACCCTGAAGGGCGAGCAGCGCGAGGCGCCGATCAACCTCAGAGTCCAACCCACCCGTGGCACGCAGCCGCTCGAGTTCGCGGCGCGCTTCTTCGAGTCGATCGAGGGAAGCAAGCACTTCTGCGAGTTCGAACATACCGCGCTTCGGATCCAACGCCGTAATCTCGCGCGCCGTCGCGATGGCATTCGTGGCGTCGCCCCTCATGACATACACACGCGCGATGGTGTGCCTGGCCGGGAACGACTTCGGATCGCCTTTCAGCGCGAGGTTCGCGTAAGTCTCCGCGCGCTTGACGTCGTAAGCTTCGAGCGACAACTCCGCCAGCAACGCGAGCGTGTTGGGTGACGCCTTGTTCGTATCGATAGCGCCGCTCAGCGCCGCGAGCACCGACGTAGCGTCGGCTTCCTCGAGCAGCAGCGCGGCCAGCTCAGCCAGCTTCGCGTCCGCGTCGTTCTCGTGGGGACCCGAATCGTCGGCGGCCGCCTCGGACGCTGGCATCTCGGACCGAGGCGAAGGCTTCACACCGGTCTTGGGCTTGGTACCTGACTTCGGCACCGGGCCCGGCTTCATCGCAGGCGACCGACTTCGGCCCTTCGCGGCAGCATCACGCACCGGCGCCGGCGCGGCTTCCCCATCGGCCCGAATGATCGTCGCGATAGCGTTGCACGCCTCTGGAATGCGATAGAGCTTCAACGCCACGGTGGCATAAACCGCGGCCGCGTCCCGGTCATTGGGCGCGAGCGCGCGCCAGCGCTTGACAGATTCCCAAGCCGCGGGCAGGTGCTCACAGGCAAGCGCCACTTCGCTGGCACGCCGGGCCACAGACAATTCACCGCGTTGGGCGGCGGTAGCGTAAGTTTCCGCAGCTGTTTTGCAGTCCCCGCGCTCGAGCGCGATTTCCGCAATGACGGTGCCCGCGTTCGGATCCCTCGACCCGGGTTCGGGTGAGGTGGGTGCGGCCGCGGAGCAGCCCGCCGCCAGGGTGAGCGCCACGGCGCGCAGCAGAGTGCTGGCCGCCGAGCGAGAAGGGGTTGGTAATGCTTTCACGCGACCCACTATAGAGGGTCTTTTAGTGCCTCGCACGGCTGCAGTTCTTGTCAGAGTGACGGGTCGTCGCGACAATGTTCCCTTCACCGTCGAGCGGTTACAGACGCCCATGCCCGGGCGCTGCGCCCTCGTGAAATACTGCACCTGATGAAAGATTCCATTCGCCTGCGCCTGGAGAAGATGACCGACCGGTTCGAAGAGGTCGGCCGCCTGCTCGCAGCCCCCGAGGTCGCCGGGGCCTCACAGCAGTTCCGGGAGCTCTCCATGGAGTATTCCCGGCTGCAGCCGCTGGCCGAGCGCTTCGGCGCATTCCGTGCGCTCGAAGGGGAGCTGGCTTCCGCGCGCGACATGAGCGGCGATCCCGACCCGGGCATGCGCTCGCTGGGGGAAGAAGAAGTCACGCGCGTCCAGGCGCGCATCGCTGAAGAAGAGGTGGAGCTCGCCAGCCTCCTCATTCCGAAAGACCCGCGCGATGACAAGAACATCTACCTCGAAATTCGCGCCGGCACGGGCGGCGACGAAGCGGCCATTTTCGCGGGCGACCTGTTTCGCATGTACTCGCGTTATGCAGAATCGAAAGGTCTCACGGTCGAAGTGCTCAGCGAGAACCTGGGCGAGCACGGCGGCTATCGTGAAGTCATCACGCGCGTGGTCGGGCGCGGCGTGTTCGCGCGGCTGAAGTTCGAATCCGGCACACATCGTGTGCAGCGTGTGCCGGCCACCGAAGCGCAGGGGCGCATTCACACGTCCGCGTGCACCGTGGCTATTCTTCCGGAGATCGACGAGATCGAGAGCGTGGAGATCAATCCCGCGGATCTGCGTGTGGATACTTTTCGCGCCTCGGGCGCCGGCGGACAGCACGTCAACAAAACGGATTCGGCGGTACGCATGACGCACATCCCTTCCGGAATCGTCGTCGAATGCCAGGATGAGCGCTCACAACACAAGAATCGCTCGCGTGCCATGCAGCTTTTGAAAGCGCGTCTGCTCGCCTCCGAGCAAGAAAAGCAGCACAACGCGCAGGCGCAGACGCGCAAGCTGCAGGTGGGGAGCGGGGACCGTTCGGAGCGAATCCGCACATACAACTTCCCTCAGGGCCGCATCACCGACCATCGCATCAATCTCACGCTCTACAAGCTGGCCGATGTAATGGAAGGCGATATGGACGATCTGGTGGACGCGCTCCAGCAGGAATATCGCGCCGAGCAACTCGCCGAAGAGACGGGCGGCTGAGTGGACCGTCGCCCGGAGGCCGAGCCTGGGGAGGCGCCTGGTGGCGTGAAGTCTGTTGGGGGGAGCCTTTCAGGTGAGGCGTCTGGCGGTGGCGCTGGTCGGCAAGTGGGCGGCAGCGCATACGCCTTTGGCGGCGACCCTTCTGGTGACGGCCTTTCCGACTCGTCCGACCTCGTTGTCGATAGTGTTACTGGTGTAGATGTTTCACTGCCCATAGCGGGGCCTGGCGTGCGGGCCTATGCGTTCGTCATCGATTGGCACATTCGCGCGCTGCTGTTTGTCGCGTGGTACGTCATCGCCGCGCTCATCTACAACGGCCGCTGGAGTTTGGCGGCGCCGGTGGACGCGAGCGCGGGCTGGTTCGGGCTCGTGCTGTTGCCCGGGGCCGCGATCTATTTGCTGTATCACATGGTGCTCGAGATCGCGATGCGCGGGCGAACGCCGGGCAAGCGCATGGCTGGAGTGCGGCTCGTCACGCGCAACGGGTCGAGCCCTGCGGTGCCGGCCTATCTCACGCGTAACGTGTTTCGTCTCATTGATAGTTTTCCGCTGCTTTACGGCGTTGGGCTCGTCGCCACTGTGGTTACGAAGAATCACGTGCGTGTTGGCGACCTCGCGGCGGGCACGTTGCTCGTTTACGACCGAGAGAATGAGTCCGTGCTCGAGCATGTGAATTCAGCGGCGCTCGGCGCGCGGCTGGATGGCTCGACGGCGGAGCTGGTCAATGACCTGCTCATTCGCTGGACGAGCCTGGACGAAGAAGTTCGTCAGCGCCTGGCGCGCACGCTGCTGGGCCGCTTGCTCGGAGCGCAAACGGACTGGGCTGCGTTGGGCGATAGCGCGCTTCGCGAGCAGCTCGTGCAATTTGCGCGGGGAGCAGATCGGTGAGGGTCGCGTTACGCGACCAGTTAGAGCATTCAACTCACAGTCGCCGGGTGAAAGCCTGCATCTTGCTTAGAAACACCCTAAGCCTCGACGGAATCCAGCTCGCGGCGGCTGCGCTTCGCACGCAGCAGGAGTATCTAACCAGCGCGGCTGCATCGTGAGCGAAGTCCTCCGCGAGCGCGCCTTGCGCACCACCCTTCTCCAGCGCTCCGACGCCTGGAAAGCTGCCGCGAATCGCGCGCGTCGCCTCACGAGCAATCGCACGGACGACGTCGGCGATGCTATGCAAATGGTCGATGACTATCGCCTGCTGGCGCACGATCTCGCCCGCGCGCGGCGATTGATGCCCAATAGCCGCGCGCGCGGCTTTCTCGAAGCGGCGTACGCGCAAGCCCATGCCACCATTCACAAGCCTGCGACTCATGCTGGCTACGCGCTGTGGAGTTTATTCCGGGATCAAGTGCCCGAGGCGGTGCGCTGGCTCCGGCCGCACATCATCTGGGTAGCGATGCTGTTCGTCACCAGCGTGCTGGTGGGTGGGTGGCTGGTGCATACCTATCCTGAGCTCATCAATCTTTTTGCTTCACCGGATCTTATTGCCACTGTTGAGCGTGGCGAGCTGTGGACGGAAGGGTTGCTCAACGTTGTGCCGTCTTCGGTGTTGTCGCTGCAGATTCTCACGAACAATGTTGTCGTGAGTTTGTTCGCTTATTGCGCGGGTTTTTTGTTCGGGCTTGGGACGTTCTATATCGTTGGGCTGAATGGGTTGATGCTCGGCGCCATTTTCGCGTTCACTGCGCAGCATGGGCTGGACGAGGCACTCTTTCGGTTTATTGTGGCC
>JBDTUL010000357.1:0-6766 GCA_040007735.1 Gammaproteobacteria bacterium
GACAGCGCAGCCTGAGTCTCCTGCATATCATTTGCGGCACTCGTTCAATTCGGAAGTACACACAATGAGCAGCAGCGCAACCGAATCCAAATGTCCGTTCCATCAAACCGCGGCGGGCCATCACACGCCCGGCGGTGGCACGTCGAACAAGGACTGGTGGCCGAACCATTTGCCGCTCGACCTGCTGCACCAGCATTCCTCCAAGTCAGATCCCATGGGCAAGGGCTTCGACTACGCAAAGGAGTTCAAGCGCCTCGATCTGGCGGCGCTCAAGAAGGATCTCGCCGCGCTGATGACCGACTCGCAGGCCTGGTGGCCGGCGGACTTCGGGCATTACGGGCCGCTGTTCATCCGCATGGCGTGGCACAGCGCCGGCACATACCGCACGGGTGACGGCCGCGGGGGTGGCGGCAGAGGCCAGCAGCGCTTTGCGCCGCTCAACAGCTGGCCGGACAACACCAATCTGGAGAAGGCGCGACGCCTGCTCTGGCCGATCAAGCAGAAGTATGGCCGCAGCATCTCCTGGGCCGACTTGATGATTCTCACCGGTAACGTCGCTCTGGAAACGATGGGGTTCAAGACGTTCGGTTTCGCAGGCGGCCGCGCAGACGTCTGGGAGCCGGACAACGATGTTTCCTGGGGCACCGAAAAGCAATGGCTCGCCGGCGACACGCGCTATGCCGTAGAGCGGGAACTTGCCAACCCTCTGGCGGCGGTGCAGATGGGCCTCATCTATGTGAACCCCGAAGGCCCGAATGGCAATCCGGACCCCGTCGCCGCGGCCCGCGACATTCGCGAAACCTTTGCTCGCATGGCGATGAACGATGAAGAGACGGTTGCGCTGATTGCCGGCGGCCACACGTTCGGCAAGACCCACGGCGCCGGCGCCGCGTCACATGTAGGCGGCGATCCGGAAGGCGGCGACGTCGATGCGCAGGGCCTCGGCTGGAAGAGCGCGTTCGGCACGGGCTGGGCTGGGGATGCGATCACCAGCGGCCTCGAAGTCACCTGGACCACCAAGCCAACTCAGTGGAGCAACGACTTCTTCGAGAACCTGTTCGGCTACGAATGGGAACTGACGAAGAGCCCGGCCGGTGCGCACCAGTGGCGACCGAAGAATGGCGCAGGCGCGGGCACGGTGCCGCACGCGCACGACACGTCGAAGCGCATCGCGCCTTCCATGCTCACCACGGACCTCTCGCTGCGGCTCGACCCTGCCTACGAGAAGATCTCGCGTCGCTTCCTGGAACACCCGGATCAGTTCGCGGATGCCTTCGCGCGAGCCTGGTTCAAACTCACTCACCGGGACATGGGTCCGCGTGCCCGCTATCTCGGGCCGGAAGTTCCGGCGGAAGAGTTGCTGTGGCAAGACCCCATTCCGGCGGTGAATCACGAGCTCATAGACGAGCAGGACATCACCGCGCTCAAGAGCACGATCCTTGCCTCGGGTCTCACAGTATCCGAGCTCGTTTCAACGGCGTGGGCGTCCGCGTCCACCTTCCGCGGCTCCGACAAACGCGGTGGTGCGAACGGCGCGCGCATTCGTCTTGCGCCTCAAAAGGACTGGCAGGTCAACCAGCCCGAGCAACTGGCGCGCGTGCTGAAATCTTTTGCAGCGATCCAGGGTCAGTTCAACCATGCACAGACCGGCGGCAAGAAAGTTTCACTCGCGGACATCATCGTTCTGGGCGGTAGCGCCGCGATCGAGCAGGCCGCGAAGAACGCAGGTGTTGCCGTGAAGGTGCCCTTCACTGCCGGCCGCATGGATGCCTCCCAGGAACAGACCGACGTGCAGTCTTTCGCAGTGCTCGAGCCAGTTGCGGATGGGTTCCGCAACTATCAGAAGGCTCGCTTCGCCGTTCCAGCCGAAGCACTGCTACTGGATCGTGCGCAACTGCTGACGCTGACGGCGCCAGAGATGACGGCACTCCTCGGCGGCCTGCGCGTGCTGAAAACGAACGCCGGACAGACGAAGCACGGCGCATTCACAAAACAGCCCGAAGCGCTTACCAACGACTTCTTCAAGAACCTGCTCGACATGGGCACGCAGTGGAAGGCGACGTCAGAGGCGAAGGAAGTGTACGAAGGGCGCGATCGCAAGACCGGCGAGCTCAAGTGGACCGCTACCCGCGCCGATCTCGTGTTTGGTTCCAACTCGCAACTGCGTGCGCTAGCCGAAGTGTATGGGAGCTCGGATGCGCAGGAGCCGTTCGTTCGCGACTTCGTCGCCGCATGGACCAAGGTCATGAACCTGGACCGCTTCGACGTGGCATGATCGCCCGATACTTCGAAGGAGACTCCCCGAAATGAAACCGCCCAAAGTCCACCGCGGCACCCCATTCGCGCTCCTGGTTCTCAGCTCAGCCGCCTCTGGCGTGCCGGTGCTGGCCTTGGGCGCGCCGGCGCCGGCTGCCGCCACCGACGTCACTGCCCCTCAAATGGTCGAAGCGTTCGAAGGCACCTTTGGCGTGCATCCGGGCCAGCGCAGGAACCATGTTAAAGGCACGTGCGCGGCAGGGGAGTTCGTGGGCAGCAAAGCCGCGGCAGCCCTCAGCCGCTCGGCACTCTTCTCGGGAAAGTCCATTCCGGTGGTCGCGCGCTTCTCCCTTGGGGGAGGCAGCCCCGAAGTGCCCGACGCCGCAGCGGCTCCGCGCGGCATGGCGCTCGAGTTCCATCTTCCCGGTGGCGGGCTGCATCACATCACCATGATCAACGTGCCGATCTTCGGCGCAACCTCACCGGCTTCCTTCCGCGATGCCATCGTCGCCGCGAAGCCCGATCCGAAGACAGGCAAGCCCGACCCGGAGAAGCTGAAGGCCTATGCCGCCACGCATCCCGATGCGAGGGCGCTGACGGAGCTTGCGAGCCATCACACGCCGACGGCCAACTACTATCAGACGCCCTACTTCAGCATTCACACGTTCAAGTTCATCGATGCGCAAGGCGCCGAGCACATGGTGAAGTGGCGGTTCCTGCCGCGCGATGGAGTGAAAGAGATGACCGCCGCGGAAATGAAGGCGGCACCCCGCGACTTTCTCGAGAAGAATCTCATCGAGCGCGCCCACAAGGCGCCGGTGCTGTGGGACATGGTCGTCTACGTCGGCGAGCCCGGCGACCCTCAGGATGACCCGACGCTGGCATGGCCCGAGACGCGCAAGCATTTCACCGCCGGCACCCTCACCATCACCCAGGCCACCGTGCAACAGAAGGGCGTGGCCTGTGAGCCGATCAACTTCGACCCCTTGATCATGGCCGATGGCATCGCCCCGACCAATGACCCGATCCTGCTGTTCCGGTCGCCGGCTTACGCCGTGTCGGTCGGGAAACGCTTGTCAGGTCAGTGAGCGCATCGGTCAGCGTGCCACACGGGGCACGGCGATAGCCACGGGCCAGGCGCTCGATGAGCCTGGCCTTTCTTAGAAGCGCCGTTTACTTCGTGAATAGCGAGTACCGCACGCCGACCCAATATGCGCGCGGCGCGCCCGGTGCGTAGAACGTAGAGCCCAGCAGCGGGCGCTCGCCATCTACCACCGGGCCAGCGAAGGGGCGCGCGACGAAGTTGCCCGCCGCGTTGAACCCTGTCGAGCCTAGCTGCGAGCCCGTGAAATACTCTTTGTCGAGCACGTTATTCACCTGCGCGAAGATCTTTACGGCGGGCACCGGCCGATATTCCGCGCCCAGGTTCACCACCGTGTAGCCGCCCGTGCGGCCGGGGCCGATGTAGAACACATCGTCAGGCTCGTGCTGGTTGTTCTCGTTGCCCCGGGAGAAAGAACCCGCGATGGCGATCAAATCCACGTTGGTGGAGAACTGGGGCGCGATGTCCCACTCCGCAAACGCCTTGAAGATGTGACGCGGCGTCAGCGGAATTCGATTACCGGACTCGATGCCGATAGTGCCCTCGAACCCCGCCCCTGCATCGTTCGTGCTGTTGCCCGCGCCCAGCACCTGTTCCTCCGACCGATAGCTCGCATCGAGGAAGGTGTAGTTCGCGCCGACGTTGAACGGACCCGCACGCCCCTTCATGCCCGCTTCAAACCCCTGGCGTCGCGTCTTGCCGAAGTTCTTGAAATACCCGAACCCCGACGTGTCGTCGGCCACGAACATGATGTCGTCGCGATTGTCCGCGCGGAACACACCGGCATTCCAGGCGAAGCCGTCTGCAACGATCCCGCGTACGCCAGCCTCGAATGTGTGAGTGATCACCTGGTCGAGCGGCGGATCGCCCGCCATCGCATTCGGCAGGCGGCAGGGGTTCGCAGGGTCCGCGCAACCCAACTCGATGGCAGAGGGCGCGCGGCTTCCCTGGTTGTAGCCAAAGTAAGCCGAAAAGGCCTGACTCGGACTCACCGTTACGCCGACCGCAGGATTGAAGCGGCTGAAGCGGTGACTTGCGGTCAACGTGCCCGCCTCGCCCTCCGGCGTGATTCCGTCCACGCTGTCGATAGTGGTCCGGTCGTAGCGACCCGAGAGTGTGAGCTGCGCGATTTCCGACAACCGCACCGTATCCGTCACGTAAACGCTGCGGGTTTCGCTGTCGCCGGTCAGATCCACGCGCGCATCGAAGGCGTTCTCGGATTCCTGGCTGCCATCGGCCAATGCCCCGTCGCCATCCACCGTATCGATGCCACGATCCGGCGTCAGGAATCCAAAACGCGACGACTGCATGAAGTGCGCCTGGCTGTTGACCTGCGAGGCACCCACGGTAAATTGATTCGCGCGACTGCCCAGGTTTGAAGCAAAGGTCGCCTGCAGCGAAAAGCCACCGTCATGCTGCGTGGTCCGCGTCTGGTTGATGAGGCCGTTGCACTTCTCGTTCGGCTCGTTGTTCAACAGGATATTGGCTATACAGCGCCACGAGGGGAACGGTGTGTTGTCCTGGGTCTCGCCACTCGTCGGGAAGCCGGTATACCCCGCATCGGTCAGCGCTGCGCGCTCTGCTGCACTCGGCTGATACAGGGACTCGCCGAGCGAATCGTCATTGATATCGCCGTTGAAGGTTCCGGTCTTGATGTTCCGGTAGAACGCGTTCGCGGAAAGCGTGATGCTGTCGCTGGCCTTGTGAGTAGCGACGACATTGAAGAGATAGGCCTTGTTCTGCGTGTTGTCGGGCTTCGTGTACACGCTATCGTAGTCGCGCCCGAGGAACTGCTGCTCCTGCAGACCGTTGCCCGTGAGATCGGTATCCGCATAGGAACCGCTCAACGCGACGTCGCCGGTATCGCTGCGCCAGCCGAACTTGCCGAACGCCTGCGTGGCATCCGTTGGGGAATCGTCGCGCCAGCCGTCGTCCTTCAGTTTGTTGGCGGTGGCGTACCAGTAAAGGCCACTGCCTGAGTGACCACCGAAATCGGCTTCGATGCTGCGGCGTTGGTTCGAGCCATAGTTCAGCTCGATGGCTGCACCGGGATCGCTGAAGCCATCCTTCGTGCGCAAGGCGAGCGCGCCGCCCAGCGTGTTCAGCCCGAACAGCGGGTTCGAGCCCGGCATCAGCGTCATCGTCTGAATGGCCTGGCGCGGAATCAGATCCCAGCTCACCACGTCGCCGAACGGCTGGTTCAGGCGCACACCATCCATGTACACGGACAGCCCCTGCGGCGTACCGAGCAGCGGGGATGCGGAGTAGCCGCGATAGTTGATATCGGGCTGCAGCGGGTTGTTCTGGACATCGTTCACGTACACGCTACCGAGCGTTCGGTTCATGTACGCGGTCAGGTCCACTGCATGGCTGCGCTCGATATCCTGAGCAGTGGCGGTCTGCACGGGTGCGGCGACCTGGTTGCGATCGATGTCGGCGCCAGGCAGTGGCGTGACGCCTACGACGACCACTGTCGGTAGTGTTTGATCCGGCCGGCCCGCAGCGTCCGCCGCGTGCGTCGGCAGGGAGATGACACCCAGGGCCGACGCGGAGGCAATCCAGGATGCATTCAAGCAGGCTCGGAGCACGGGCTGTTGTTCCAATAATTATTGCCGTAATTCGGCGTGCGGCGCGGAGTCTTGACGACCCGATACCCGAAGACCAGAGAGTCCTTCCCGGCTACGCCGGGAATTCTTCCCGATCACCCGTCTACGGCGGGCTCACTGTCACAATCACGCGTCGATAGCTGAAGAGGTTTGGAGTTCCGCTGTCGCGGCACTCCAGAAGCAGGTGATACTGGGTTTCAGCAGCGACGCGCGGTGCCGTCAGCGTCAACTCTGGGGAAATTCTGTCGGATCCACGGCCCGGCATCGTCCTGGTCCGAGATCGAATACACGCGCAGCTTTGCGATGAAGGCATCCACCGCCTGCGGCGAACGTACCTTGCGAACCTTGGCGAGCGCTTGCGCGAGATCGTGCGCGCCGCCCCACACCAGCAGCCAGACCGGGCGCGCGTCTGTCTTGTCTACGGCAGCGATGATCCAGTCCGAGCCGGGCGTGTCGTTGCCGACCCCCACACCTCGCATGCCGTACGCTGCCCCTCCGCGCTTGGTGCGAGCGAGAAGGTCGGCCGCTTCAGGATATACAGCGGCATGCGCGCGCAAGTTCGGAAGCACTTGCCCATAAGCGCGCACGCGCTCTTCGATCAATTCGACATGTATCGAATCCCGCTGCCAGGTAGATGTGGTTGCGATCAACCCCTCGACATCGAATTCATTCGAGTACAGGAGAAAGCGCACCATCGACTCGGAATCGTCGGGCTCGTTGCCAATGTCGGTCATCACGATGACCCGGATCCTCCCCTGCGCTCTCTCCAGCGCATTCCCCTGCGATACCCCAGCGCACGCCG
>JBDTUL010000358.1:0-6758 GCA_040007735.1 Gammaproteobacteria bacterium
CCTATACCGGCCGCGGCGCAGAGCTCACCCGTCTCGAATCGAAGCGAGCGACAGGATTCAGCACTAACTTATGGGAGTGTGGCCTCAACCCCGCCGCGCGGCTCTGCCAAACAGCTTTGTCCCAGAGCGACGATCGAGAGGGCGGCTGTAGCGGCGCCGACTGACAACCAAAATCCGTTGTGCGCACCGAATGTGTCTATCACCCACCCGCACGCGAATGCGCCCAAGGCCATGCCAATGCCGATACCGGTGCCCACCCAAGTGATGGCCTCCGTGAGGACTGCCGGCGGGACACGGCGCTCAACCAGGCCGTAAGCGGTGATAAACGTTGGCGAGACTGCGACACCGCTCAGGAAGACGGTCACGGTCAGAACGAGAACTGTGTCAGCCAGTAGCAGTGGAAAGGTCATGATCAGCAATGCACCGACCGCGGCCAGCATTTGCCGATTCAGCGCGGCTCTCAGTTTCAGCCCACCCATGATCACGCCCAGAATGAACGAGCCTGCCGCATAGACGGCAATGGCCCCGGTCGCCGCATCCGGATTGCCCCACTGGCGTGTCAGCGCGACGATGCAAACCTCTGCGGTCGCGAAGATTGCGCCAACGAACACCATGGCCAGGGTGATCACTTGCACGGGGCGCAGCAGGATCGCCGCACTTCGCGGAGCGGATTCACTCGGTCGCAGTGGAGGCTCGGTTCCTCGTTGCAGTACGAACGCGGCTGTTCCCAGGGTCAGCAGAAGCGTCGAAGCGAGCATGCCGGCTTCAGCAAACAGCGCTACGCTGAGCCCGACTGACAACGAGGCCCCCGCAATGTATACGAGCTCGTCAGCAGCGGACTCGAATGCGAATGCCGTGTTGAGCTGCGGCCGGCCACGGAACACCTCGGTCCACCGAGCTCTGACCATTGCCGAGATACTCGGCATCGACGCGGCAAAAAGCGCCGTCACGAACAGGGTCCACGACGGCCATCTCTGGTGAGCCGCGATTGTCAGCAGAGTGAAGGCCACGGCCGAAAGGGTGGCCGTCGGAGCCAGCAGCCGGAACTGCCCCAGGCGGTCGGCGAGGCGCGAAATTTGAGGCGCGGCGACCGCGTTCGCGAGCGTAAAAGTCGCGGCGACAGCACCCGCCAGCCAGTATTCACCGCGACTCTGCGACAGCATGGTCACGATACCGATGGGTGCCATGGCGACGGGCAGTCGCGCCACAAATGCGGCAGCGGAGAACCCGACCGCGCCCGGGGCTTTGAAGATCGCTCTGTAGGGGTTGCCCAAATCGAAGTCTCTTGAGTTGGCCGCGAACTTTAGTACAAGACGAGCCACACCTGCGAAATGTGACATACGGCGCCGATTATTACCTCGGCCGACATCGAAGAGATGACGTACCGGGATTGGCGCCATTACCAGGTATGAACCGCGCAAAACACAGCTCGCCGGGTACCGGCGAGTGCTGTGGTAACCAGCCTGCGGCGGCATAGAAACCGGCCGCGCGCGTGTCAGGCTCGGTGGTCAGCCAAATGGGGCGGTCATCGATGGCGAACAGCCAGGAGACCATCGCGTCATGCAGCGCGCGGCCGACGCCGCGCCGCTGCCTGCCGGGATGCACGAACAGCGCCCAGAAGCTTCGGCTCAATGCATCCGCGATCCCGAAGCCGGCGATGCCGCCGGCGTCGTCTTCCATGACCCAGCCCCTGCCTCGCTGTCCAAGCATCTTCTGATACTTCTCCGTCGTCACGCGGCTGGGATCTGTCAGCCGGTTCTCCGTGACAGCGAGCCGGATGGCGTGCATCGCTTCGATGTCAGAAACAGTGGCAAGCCGTAGTCCCATGACCGGCATCTCACCAGATGTAGTCAACTGCGGCTAGTTCCATGATCGAGGGAGACTGGCTATTCCAGCCGCCAGGCGACCCAGACGACTGCCGCAATGAGAGCGAGTCGCTGTATGTAATCCACGCGGCACGCCGAGCACTCCGCGATCGGGGAGCGCGATCTCTCAACTTCGTCGGTTAAAAGCCGCGTCGATTTCATTTATCAGCGTTCGTGTATTTTTCACGGCTCTTGTCGATCTTAAGTAAAAACAGCTGTGATGCGCTTCGGTCTGAGCGAAGACTTGAAAATCCAATAGATCGAGGGCTTGCCGCGCTTCGCCGGCCTGTAGTTTCCGCGACGCACGCATCGCAGAACGAGTTTGTCCAGGTGCTCCCGGCCAGAAGATTCAATCACGGCCAGACTGACGGGCTTGCCCTCAGGGCCAATGTAAACCCCCACCATCACCCTCCGCTCCTGCTCGTCTCCCGCGGCCTGGGCAGCTTGTTCAACGCAGGAGTTGAGGCTTGCTTCCGCAGCCTGCGTCATCAGGGCAGACTTCGCAGGGTTCTCGAATGTTGAAGGAACATCCTCTTCTGCCAACGCCACGTCTGTGCCTATAAGGCAGGCCAGCAGCACGGCTCCAACCCACCGCGGACTTATCGCATCTCCGCGACTACTCAAGATTAATCCTCATGCTCCGCTATCGAAACGAAAGCAGTCGATCATCACTTCACAGTGCAGCCGCTGACGTTAGTTGATCAGTATATCCGATAAAAGTCGGCGTTCTCTGGCGCATGCATCCGCGGAACCGTGCAACCGCCCACGGCCGCAGTCGTCGACAAGACAAGAATAGTTGCCGCAAGTCCAGACATGCAACGAGCGCCAGCTTTCAGTGCCGCGGTGTGCCGATAGTGCGCATCGGCAGACAAGCACGGACGAGTGCCGTTGCTTCTTCAACTGTTCCGCTCTGAATCGCCGTACACACACCGGAATACCGATGACTCCGCTCAGGAGCGCCCGGATCGCGAAGTCTCCAACTGATGCACCGGCCGTTGATGTGAACACGCCGACTCCGAGCAGCCACACGAGCGCGTACTGGATTGGCAGATGAAGCACGAACGGCAGTTGCCGGTATTGGCGGTCTATAACCGTGTTGTAGTAGTCAGCGTCGTAGCGCCATTTGTAATCGACCCTCACGTCGAGACTCACGGCGGAATAGTCCCTTGTTGTTCTATCTATGCGAACATTTTGGCGGGTGGACTTCCTCAATGCAATGCGTCCCGGTCTGCCGGTACCCCCTGAAACCGCTTATTGGCGCTACGGCGCGCCCCGCCGAGATGCGGCCGGCTCTAGGCCGCGTGCAGCAGCGCGGTCACGGTCAGGCGCCACCCGTCTTTATCTCTCGGCCGCTCGAACTCCTTTTCGATCTTGGCCGCATGCAGAGCTCTTGCGGGATAGACGATGGCGCTATTGAACTTCAATTCATTCTCGAAAATGGCCTCGAACAGAACACCATCCCCGGCGACGTATTCTTTCTTAGGAACTCCGTGTACCTGCATGTCCCTATTGAGCGCCAGCTTGTAGTTATCGACGTTCTGCTCGGTCAGCTCTTCATAGCCAGTTCTTCGATGCCTGTAGAACACCGTCCCGGAAAATCTCGTGTCGCATAGATAAATCACTGCTGCAAACAGATTCGGGTCGGTTGAATCGTAGTGAGGGATGCACTGGATCGGCAGCAGGTCCCTGCTCGCAGTTGCGACAACAGAGAAGAAACTCGTATCGCAATCTATGACCTGACGATCTTCCAATACGCCGTTGCGCTGAAGAATCGGCGTGAGCCAGGCGCGGAACGCGGTGGAGAAGCTTGCGGGCATTGCAGCCCGAAAACCGGGGTAAAGATTACTGCGATCCTCGGCGTAAGATTGCGCGAAACCCAGAGCCGCAACGCCATTCGGATCCTGCAGGACATGGTCTATCAGGCTCACTTTGATGCCGCGGCGACCGACACGGGCCAGCTGCACTTCCGCACCGTGATTGAACGCGAATGGAGTCGCCTCTGGCATGAGCTCAGCCCGCGCCGCCCTGCCACGCGCGACTGAGCGCGATGCGCTGGTTCTTGAGTCGAATGAGCTTGAATATCTGTCCGCCGGCGATCATCACGGCATACAGCAAGTCGAGGTAACCGCTCTTCCAGAGCGCTGCGATCTGCCCGGTATCGAGCTGCCTGAACT
Source organism: Gammaproteobacteria bacterium (assembly GCA_040007735.1). GTDB lineage: Bacteria > Pseudomonadota > Gammaproteobacteria > Steroidobacterales > Steroidobacteraceae > JADGHX01. The sequence goes on from JBDTUL010000358.1 coordinate 4,040, forward strand.
TCTCCTCATCGAGACCGTAGAGCCCCTGCACTTGCAGGGGCGCGCCGTCATCCAACACGATGTCGAGAAGGATGGGAACGAGAAGATCCAGCGAGAGCACAGTCTCCATGAATTGTTCAGTCGCCTTTCTTCCCGTGACCAGCTCACTCAGGATCGCCAGTATTTCCTTGAGATACGCCGAATCGGTGCCATCCGCATCGACCAGGGTGTTCTTGCCGGATTCATCCAGACAAGGGCTGTCCAGGTCGATGCACAGCACATTAGTTGCGGCAGTGTCATCCGTTCCCACGTAGAAGGGCTGCCGACGCACATTCAGCGGCACGTAAGCCACGTCCAGCTCGGTTCCGGACCAGAACAGATTCTCTGCGACGCCCAGGCCACTGAGGGCGTACGGAGCGAAGCGCCCCGTTTCCGGATTCTTGGCAAACACGATCGGATACTGAGTCGCCGCCTTGCGGAATTCACTGGTGACGATGGGTATCAGCTGTTGATTGGCCGCCGAGGCTTCAACGAGATCGGCGTGGATCCGCAATTGCCGGTGCCCGCCGCGTGACAGCTCAACCAGATGCATGCTTCGATTCCTAGATCTTCTGCAGGCCGAGCTCTTTGATCTTGTTGATGAGCTCGCGATTCCTCGGCAACGTTTTCGTCCATCTCGCTTTGAGTGTCTCGTTCTGTGCGAACGACCGCTGGGCCTGGCCGTTGAGACTATTCGGTGGCGGGTAGCGGGTGTCCATTCGAAAGCCCATGCCGAACAGCACATACTGGTAGCTTGCGGCCGGAAACATCTCGCAGTTGCTCGTGAAATCCTGGTCACCCGGCGCCCGATGGCGCCACAGCTCCAGTTGTTCCTTCAGGCTCTCCGGGATGCTGGCGGGATCCCGGTTCTCGACCCAGAACTTCGAATCCGTGCGCCGGCTCAAGACGTAGTGGAGCTTCAGGAAATCGATGATCCGGTCCCAGCGAACTTGCGTCGCCTGGTTGAAGCGTTTCGCAAGCGTCGCCATCGACCCCCGCGTCGCCGGCAGCATGCCGCTGATCATGTCGGCAGAGAGCTCTATCAGCACCAGCGCGGACGACTCGAGGGGCTCCAGGAACCCTCCCGCGAGGCCGTTCGCGACACAATTTCCTTTCCAGAATATCTGACGATGCCCGCAGGCAATCTTGATCTCCCTCGGTTGCACGTCCTGATGCCGCTCCCCGACATAGGCGCGCAACTCCGTGAGGGCCACATCGGCGGTGGCGTGACGGCTCGAGAAGACGTACCCGACACCGCGCCGGCTTTGCAGCCCGATGTCCCAGATCCAGCCATGCTTCTGTGCGGTTGACACCGTATACGGGGTGATCGCGCTTTGCGGCTCGTCATAGGGCACCTGCATGGCCAGTGCGCGATCGATGAACAACACGCCGCTCCGATCCACGAAGGGCACATTCATCGCCCCGCCGAGCAACAGGGACCGAAACCCCGAGCAGTCGATGAAGAGGCCGGCCCCGAAACGGCCGGACTTCTGGGTCTGCACATAATCGATGTCGCCCGTATCGCCTTTGACAACCTCGGTTACGTCATCGACGACGTGACGGATGCCGAGTTTCCCGACGCAGTGATCCCGAAGGAACGCTGCGAACCGGCCCGCGTCCAGGTGATAGGCGTAGTTGGCGACCCCGGCATATTCGGGGGTGGTGATCAGTTTGGGCGCCAGACCCGACTCGCAAACCGTTTCCTGAAAGCAGACTGCATTGGAAAACGAAGGGGCATCCGGATGCTCTGCCGAATAATTCATCCAGAAGGGCGCGAGGTCCAGGCCCGGAAAGCCCTCCGGCAACATCAGCGGATGATAGTAGAAGTCGGACGCCTCGCCGGTCACCCACCGCGCAAACTTCGCGCCATGTTTGAACGAGACGTTGCACTCGCGGAAGAAGTCCGTTTCCGAGATGCCCATCTTCTTCAGGGTCGAGCGCATCGTCGGCCAAGTGCCCTCGCCCACACCAATGATGCCGATGGCCTCGCTTTCCACCAACGTGATCTCGAGGCCGGACCCAGCTGGGTGGCGCGCAGCAAGGATGCCGGCTGTGAGCCAGCCGGCCGTGCCGCCGCCGACAATGCAAATCGATCTAATCGGCCGTTCCATGGATTTATCAGACCGTGCGCTATCGGACCCTGCGCTCTCAGAACTGAGCGCGTATGCCGATCTTATACCTCCGCCCGCTGTCTTCCGCGTAAAGAAACTGGTTCTGGTAGTAGGCGAACTTCAAGACATCCTCGTTGGTCAGATTCACCCCTTCCACGAAGACTGCGAAGCTCCTGTCGATGTGGTAGGTGGCACTCGCATCCACCTGATAACGACCTCGAACCTGCGTGACGGCCTGGCCGGCGCCGTTCAACGGGGGTGGTGAGAGATACTGCAGGAATTGCTCGCGCCAGTTGATCGCCGTACGCGCCTCGATCTTGTCCTTGTCATAGAACAACACGCCGTTGGCTGAGTTGGATAGGCCGGTCAGCGCGAACTTGTTGGTGAGGTCCTGGGGGTCAAGCTTCTTGTCGCTGTGGACCAGCGTACCGTTGAGCTGCACACCAAAGCCGGTGTCGCCGAAGGACTGCAGAATCCCAGCTTCCAGTCCGTACACCTGCGCGTTTTCCCCGTTGGTGGGCGCGGTGATGGTGAATTGCGCCGGCAGTCCGCTCGCAGGATCGAGCAGCGGCTTGCCGGAGGAATCGTTC
>JBDTUL010000359.1:0-6735 GCA_040007735.1 Gammaproteobacteria bacterium
GGACGCGTGACGCGCGAGAAGTCACACTCGTGACACCGGCTCCACTGGTTTCGCAGTGGTGCGTGAATACCATGGAACAGGAGCGGATTCAGTCACGTCTGCTCAACATGGGTGTGCGTCTCGTCCTGTCTCACAGACTCGACGCCATCCAAGACAGCAGCGCTGCAATCTCATGCACGTACACTGGTCGCAGCCAGGCATTGCCCACGGCTTCTGTGCTGCTCGTGACAGCACGCACGCCGGATGATTCGTTGTATGGGCAGTTGATGTCGCGTGAAGCAGAGTTCTCGGCGTCCGGACTCGCGAGCGTTACTCGGATCGGCGACTGCCTCGCACCGAGCACGATCGCGGCTGCGGTGTACGCCGGCCATCGCTTTGCGCGCGAGTTCGAGACGCCTAGTGTCGAGGGCGTGCCATTTTTGGTGGAGCGCTGGCGGCTAGAAGGCCGGTAGGGCCGCGCGAATGCCTTTGTGACCTCAACGACATCAGATGGACGTGACGAACGAGGAGACACAAGGCGTTCGTCGAGCATCGCAAGCACATGCGCGCCGGTGGCGCGCGGGTTTGCTCTGAAGGAACACCATTCGCCTGGCGCTCCGACTGTTCCGGCCTCGTCCACACGCCAATTGCTGCGCAGTCAGGAATTCGCCATGGGTAGCTTCCCGCCGCATCCAAACTGGCACGAGGGTGGTCACGGGGAAGCGAAGTGCGGGGAGCTCGAAGGCTCCCAATGGGCGTGAATGGCTCGTCCGTCGCCAGCGGCTGAAGACTGATCACAATACCGTCGCGCTCCGGCGAGCCCGCAACGCGTTCCGTACGGATTCCGTACAAGCAAACCATGGCGCTCGTAAGCCATTGATTTATGGCGCTCCCAACCGGATTCGAACCGGTGTTACAGCCTTGAGAGGGCTATGTCCTGGGCCTCTAGACGATGGGAGCGCGGATTGGGCCGGCCAGGGAGCGCGCATTATAGAGATGCGCTCCGATTGCTCAAGCTGAAGAGGAATGGCGCGTCGGGCGGCGGATGCGACCTCGAGCGGGCACCGGCCGGCACTCCGGGCGCGTGCGAGCGCCGCTCGCCCAAAAAAGAAGCCCCGCGCTTGTCGCCTTGCGCGGGGCTATCCCTCGTGCGGTGATGGATCGGTCCCACCGCGCCACCCCAACCCGTCCGTAGGCCGGCGGTCGCTCGATGCCACTTACTGCAATCGAGCGCGAGCGTCCTGCCCGAAATCTCCCAACCCTCCCCGGCTGGTATCGATCACGATCCATCGTATTCGATGGGCGACAAAGTATCCCCGCGAGACACGCGCGCCGACGACGCACGTCACGAAGTCCGCAGATGCGAAGCATCTGATTGCGCGTCTCAAATGTTTGATGGGCCGCGCGCAGGGAGTTGCACGCCGAATTCCGCTGCACGCGTATAGTTTGGTACGCATTCAGCGCAAGGGCTGCGCTGCTTCGCGAGGCACACGAGACGTTGGTCTCTACGACGAAAGTCTGGCGCGAGGCGGGAATACCCCGCATCATGCCGGCCGGCGGCACGCTTACACGAGCTGGAGAGAACAATGAATCTGCAAATGAATGGACTGTGGGGCCTGATCGTCCTGGCGGCGGACATCTGGGCGATCGTGAATATCTTTCAGAGCGGCGCCACCACGCAAGCCAAAGTGCTCTGGACGCTGCTCGTCATCGTGTTGCCGGTCGTCGGCTTCGTCATCTGGTTTTTCGCGGGGCCGAAGACCGCGAAATAGCTCAGCCCCTCAAAGGCTGATGAACAAATCCGGCGAGTACGCAAATCGCCCGCCGGCACCCGGCCGGTCGTGCACGGCCGCCACGGCATACAACTCCGGCTCGAACCGCTCCGCCAGCGCGGCCGCCTTCGCTATGTGCTGCTGGCATTCGGGAATCTTCAACATGGCGTCGAAATCTTCCTTGCTGTGCCACTGCGCGTAGTTCGCGACTTTCCGCCCGTCGAGGCTCTTGTGGATGCTCGCGGAAACAAACCCGCGCTGGTGACGCATGACCTGCGCCGTGGCCTCATCGAGCAACGCGACCAGCTCGGCCTGCCGGGTTGGCTCGACCGTAAATACGTTGATCAGGGTTACGCCTTCAGCTTCGGAATCGATGTTGGCCACTTCGCTTGCGCTCTCGAACAGTCCCGGTATGTATGTATCGAAACGCAAAGAGCATTCCCGACATGCGCACAGCAAATGAGCGCTGGAAGACATCCGGGCAAGCGCGTCCGCGCCGCAAATGCTGCAGCGATATTGCACACGCGATAGCGGGGGAGTAAAAAAGGCGCCGCCAGCCGCAAAATTCGCGAGGGGGTCACGAGTTGCGACTGGCGGCGTTGCCTGGTTGGCCTTTTTGATGGGCCAGCCTCCGGACGTAGAGGCGACGTCCGACGTATACGAGATTGCAACGGCCGTGCCAGAGAGCGGAATCCTTGTCCGCTTTAATAAGAACAATAACTTACGGCGCCAGCCGGTTTTTCAATGAGGGTTGGGTAAGCGCGCGTGGCGCGTTCGAGCGTGGGTTTGCACTGTATGTGTGCGCCGAACCGAGAGCCCTCAATCGCCGGTCGGCTGGGAGCGGCCCTTCGTCTCTTTCCCACGCGCGCCGGACTGCTCCACTCGTCCTGCCGCAGCGTTCCCACTCTTAACCGCCCGGGGACTGAGGGGCTGTTGACGCTTGGGGCGCTCCCGCCTAAACCTCGCTCGCCATTTCGTAGCCAAGGGCCGTCGGCATCGAAACGAAACCCAAAGCGCCTGCGCACGTCGCGGCGTGCATCCTGTTTACCCTCGCTGCATCGAGCGCCGCGGCGGCTCGCGAAGACGCGTCCGCATCCGCCCCGTATCGCCAGTCCCGCGACAACGCCTGGTGGACCGGCCCCCTCCTCGCCTCCGGAGCCAACACGCTTCCGAAGGGCCGCACCCTGATCGAGCCTTACCTCTACAACGCCAGGAGCCGCGGCCGCTACGACGAGGACGGCCACAGGCACAGCGGCCGCCCCCGACACACATATGGCTCCCAGAGCTACCTGCTCTACGGGCTGGTCGAGAACGTCACCGTTGGCGTGATTCCAAGGTTCAGCTACAACGACGTCACGGGTGCAGCAGACAGCTCCGGCGTGGGCATCGGCGACTTCACGGTTCAGGGAACGTTTCGCCTGCTGCAGTTTCGCGAAGGCACACGCACGCCGACACTTTCTGTTGTGCTTCAGGAGACTCTGCCGACCGGAAAGTATGATCGGCTCGGAACACGCCCGAGCGATGGTATTGGCAGCGGCGCACACAACACCTCGCTTGCACTCAACTCGCAATACTTCCTGTGGATGCCAAACGGAAGAATCCTGCGCACTCGCCTCAATCTTTCCTACGCGATATCGGACACTGCCACCGTTGAAGACATCAGTGTCTATGGCACGAGCGAGGGCTTTCGAGGCCGCGCGCATCCGGGCAGAACTTTTATTCTCGACTCCGGTTGGGAATACAGTATGACCAGGCGCTGGGCGCTTGCGCTGGACGTCGTTTATCAGCACGACACCAGCACCACACTGAGCGGCATCTATCCAGCGGCACCGGGCAATGAACCCACGCGCGTCAAAAACGACTTCGGCTCGAGCGAACTGCTAACGCTGGCGCCGGCGATCGAATACAACTGGAGCAGCTCGATGGGCGTCATCGGCGGCGCCATTGTCAGCGCAGCCGGCCGCAACACGGGCGCCAGCATCATTCCAGTAGTCGCAATCAACATGGTCTTCTAAAGTCGCCAGCGGCTGCGCAAGCCCGACAGGCTTCCAGGCTTCCAGGCTTCCAGGCTTCCAGGCTTCCAGGCTTCCAGGCTTCCAGTCATCGCTTGATTTCCGCCGTTCGTCGGCGAACTCACCGAATGCGTCGCTTGACGCCATTCAGCAACACAATTTCGCTCATCTGAGTGTGACGCGCGCCCGTAACTCTCCGCAGGGAGCGAGTGATGGGGAATCGCCATCGCAAGGCTCGCGTTGCATGTGTCGCCGTTCGGCATCGAACGTGCGCGTCACGCATCCGCTTGCCGCACTCCCCCGTACTCGGAATGTATCTCGAATCAGACAAGGGGCTAACATGCGCATGCGGCGGATCGAATCAGGACTAGTAACAGGGCTGTGCCTGGCGGCAGTGCTCGCCGGGTGCGGCGGCGACAACAACACTATCGCGGGCGGCATGAACCCTCCGCCAGGTATGACCACACCGGGCGATCTGTTCGGCCTGTCGAGCACGGGGCGACTGCTTACTTTCAATCGCGCCGCTCCGGCACTCGCCACTGGTGTTGCCATCACCGGCCTTGCAACCGGTGAAACGTTGCTCGGCATCGACGTTCGCCCGGGCGGCACGACCCCCGGCGAGCTGTACGCACTGGGCAGCACCGGCAAGCTCTACACCGTCAACAAGACAACAGGCGTCGCGACTCTGAAATCGACGCTGTCTGCGGACGCCACCGACACGACGGCGCCGTTCACCGCACTGTCGGGCACGGATTTCGGCGTTGACTTCAACCCCACGGTCGATCGCCTGCGCATCATCAGCGATACCGGCCAGAACCTGCGCGTCAACGTAGACACCGGCGCGACAATCACCGACGGCGGCCTCAACACCGCAACGGTCGCGCGCATGGGCGTAACCGATACGGCGTACACGAACGACTTCGCAGCGACTTGCCGCACGACGCTGTTCTTCATCGACCCGAACACAGACAAACTTCTGACGACGGCGGACCCGAACGCGGGCACGGTCACGGAAGTGGGTGCGCTCGGCGTGGATGCCGCCGCGGCCGGCGGATTCGACATCATCACCGGCACCGATGGCACGAACACCGCGTTCGCAGTGCTGAACGTGGGTGGCATATCCACCGTTTATTCCATCAACCTGAGCACGGGCGCTGCCACCTCCACAGGCGCGGTCACAGGCCTGAACAGTGGCGAGTTGGTGCGCGGCCTTGCTGCAAACACTCAGACCAGCGGACCGGCGAATGCGCTGGGCACGGTGGTCGGCCTCACCGAAACGAACAAGCTCATCTCGTTCCTGCCCGGGGCGCCCCAGAAACTCTGCACCACGGTGGCCGTCACCGGCCTCAGTGGCTCTGAGAAGATTCTCGGCATCGACACGCGCCCGGCCGACGGCATGCTGTACGCGGCAACCGATGGCGGTCGCCTCTATACTCTCAACACGTCCACGGGCGCGGCGACATTGAAGTCGACACTCGCACCCGCTGCGGGAGACGCGTTCACGGCACTCAGCGGCACCGAGTTCGGCGTTGACTTCAACCCGGTTCCGGATCGCTTGCGACTGGTCAGTGACACGGGTCAGAACCTGCGTGTGAACGTGGACACGGGCGCGGTTATCACGGACACGGCGTTGAGCCCCGTAGGCTCGACAGCAGTGTCCGCGGCCTACACCAACTCGTTTGCCGGTACGGGCACGACGACGCTGTACGTCCTCGACTCGACGGGCGATCGCCTCGAAATCCAAGGCGCGCCGCCGAGCAACCCGAACCTCGGCATCCTCACGCCAGTCGGCTCGGGCCTGGGCATCGGTGACGTGCAGGCCATCGCTGGCTTCGATATCGCGGGCACCAACAACGCAGCCATCGCTGCGGTGAATCTCGCAGGTGCCACGACGTCTGACTTCGAGACCATCGACCTTGTGAAGGGAACGGCCACTCGAGTGAACACTATCGGAGGCGGCGAACGGGTTCGCGGCCTGGCGATGGTTGCCGCTCCGGTTGCCACGGTGTTCGCGGCGGACGTGAACAACAATCTGGTGAGCTTCAAGGTAACAACGCCCGGCACTCTCGACACCACCGTCCCGATCACGGGATTGCAGGGTGGCGACTCGGTGCTCGGCATGGACTTCCGGCCTGCCAACGGCAAGCTCTATGCACTCACCACTGGCGCGAAGATCTACACGATCGTGCCAGCCACGGGTGTGGCGACGCTTGTTTCGTCGCTGGCGGCTGACGCGACCGATACCACCAACCCGTTCACGACCCTCGGCACTGGCGCCTCCGGCGTGAACTTCAATCCGGTTGCGGATCGGCTGCGCGTAGTCAGCTCGACAACGGGTCAGAACCTGCGAATCAACGTGGATACCGGTTTCGTCACGACGGACGGTACTCTGAACCCCGGCACACCGAGTGTGGTTGCCGTGGCTTACACGCAGAGCTACTCGCCGACGCCGGCTGCCACGAAGCTGTTCGACATCGACCTGTCGACGGCGAGCCTCCTGCTGCAGACCCCGCCGAATGACGGCGTTCTGGTGCCGGTTGGCCTGCTCGACACGTCTTTGACGCCGGCGGCCTTCACAAACGTTGCGGGCTTTGACATCGCAGGTGGCGACGATGGCTTGTCACTCGGCGCCCTGCAGCCGACGACGGCCACACAGTCGAACCTGTATCGCGTGAACCTGGCTCCGATCACTCCGGCCGGCGGCACTGCGCCGTCGATCGTGACGTCGCTCGGTGCCATCGGACCCGCGGGCACACTGATCAAGGCGCTGGCGATCCAGCTGAAGTAAGTCACCACCGGTAGAGGCGCATCACCACCCAAGCGCCCGTATGGAGAGTCGGCCGTGGACCCCGCCACGGCCGACTTGTCCATCGAAACTTCCAGACCGCCCGGCGATTGAAGGCCCGCAAGCCCTCAGCCGCCGGGCTTTTTCGTGACGGGAAATCTTTACCGCCCGAAGAACGTGAAGGGGA